>JAWOCO010000015.1:0-13578 GCA_046483765.1 Alkalispirochaeta sp.
GAGCGGTTGTGTGACGAATTCGGTAGAGTCGGTCGTCTCGTGTCAGCGTGTCGGCCATTAGGGATCCCTCCAATAAAAAAAACGCCACCGGACGGCGCTGACAAAGCATGCGCGAAGAGTTCTGATCAGGTGGCGGGCATAGTAGGGGTACCACTCCCCGGAAGGGTTGTCAAGCAAGCACCACGGAGCACAACCAACGATCGAGGCTCGAGCTCGATCGCTTCTTCCGGGATCACCGGCACTTCCCAGCCCACTTCACGAAAGTCATCCGGCGGCTCCCCGGCAGTATCGATCACGCGCACCCAGCGGCGGTGCTCCACCACATCCGGAACGGTAAAGGTGCGCCGGCGCTGGCCGGAATTGAACGCGATAAAGAAGTCATCGTCGTCGCGCGCACCGTGGACGCCGGCTTCGGTTCCGTCGATGTACACCGCGAGACAGCAGGAGGCGGAGCTCCAGTCCAGGGGCCCCCCGTCGGCGGCAAACCACTGGATATCGGGACGCAGGTTCTGGTTGTTGTCGCGGCCGGTGTAGAATTCGGGTCGTGAGAAGACGTGGTGGGATTTTCGCAGATCGATGAGCATCCGGGCGAATCGGAAGATCTCCGCATAGTCCGCTCCCAGGCGATAGTCGTTCCAGCTAATCTCGTTGTCCTGACAGTAGGCGTTGTTGTTACCCCGCTGGGAGCGACCAAACTCATCGCCGGAGAGCAGCATAGGCGTTCCCAGGGAGAGCAGGAGCGTAGCCAGATAGTTCTTCATCTGCCGCCGACGAATCTGCTGCGTTTCCGGATCCGTGGTATCTCCCTCGACTCCGTAGTTAAAGCTGAAATTCGCGTTGTGTCCGTCCCGGTTCTCTTCGCCGTTGGCATCGTTATGCTTGCGGTTGTAGCTGACCAGATCGCGCAGCGTAAACCCGTCGTGGGAGGTGACAAAGTTAATGCTGTGAAACGGCTTGCGCCCGTTGGCATCGTACAGGTCCGAACTGCCGGCGAACCGGGTGGCCAGCGCCCCCACCAGCCCGCGGTCTCCGCGCCAGAAGCGACGGACGTCGTCCCGGTACCGGTCGTTCCACTCCGCCCAGCGTCCGGGAAACGCCCCCACCTGGTACGCGCCCCCCGCGTCCCAGGCCTCGGCGATTATCTTGGTGTTCACCAGAACCGGGTCTTCCGCAATGCGCTCAATGATCGGAGCCCGCTCCAGGAGGTTCCCTTCGTGATCGCGACCCAGGATGCTGCCCAGATCGAAGCGAAATCCATCCACATGCATCTCCACCACCCAGTAGTGCAGTGCTTCCATAATGAAGGTGCGCATGATCGGATTGTTGCAGTTGAGCGTGTTGCCGGTACCGGAGAAGTTGCGGTAGTAGCGGGGATTCTCGTCCAGCATGTAGTAGGTAGTGTTATCGATACCCCGAAAACTAATGGTGGGTCCCAGCTCGTTACCCTCACCGCTGTGATTAAAGACGACATCCAGGATCACCTCGATGCCGGCGGCATGGAGCTCCCGTACCATCTCCTTGAACTCGGTAACCTGTTCTCCCAACTGCCCATCGGCGGCGTATCCCGCCTTTGGGGCGAAGAACGCCAGCGTGTTGTATCCCCAGTAGTTGGTGAGCTTCTCGCCGGTGAGAGGGTTGGTCCGATGGTACTCCCCATCGTCAAACTCGTGAACGGGAAGCAACTCCAGACTCGTGATCCCGAGCTCCTGGAGATAGGGGATCATTTCGATCACCCCGCGATAGGTACCGGGGTGTTCCACCTCCGCGCTGAAGTGGCGCGATAATCCCCGGACGTGGGCCTCATAGATGATGCTTTCCCGCAACGGATAGTTCAGCGGGCGGTCATCTCTCCAGTCGAAGGCACCGTCTACCACGATACATTTGGGGATTCCCGCAGCGCCTTCCTGCCCGCGAAAACTGAGATCCCGCTGCGGCGATGCCGGATCATACGCCAGCGCCTGGGACAGATCCCACTGGAAACTGCCGGTTACGGCGCGGGCATAGGGGTCGAGGAGCGGCCGGTTGGCGTTAAAGCGGAGCCCTTTTTCCGGAGCAAAGGGACCATCCACCCGAAAGAGATACAGCGTACCCGCACCGAGGTCGGAAAGCTCGATATGCCAGACGTCCCCAGTACGGTGCTTTTCGGGATACAGTTCAAACTCGTGGGCCGGATATGCCGCCTCCGGCACATCGTATAACTGCAGCCAGACGCGCGTCGCATTCCGACTGACCAGGCTGAATTGAACTCTTCCGGGAAATGCTGTTGCGCCCAGGGGATACGGCTTTCCCGATGATGCTGTCAGGTGTGATAGTTCCACAGGTGCGCCAGTATACTACGAAAGAAAGTCACTCACCAAGTTGAGAAACAGATCTCGGTTTTCCACGTGGAGCCAATGCCCGACGTCCGGAATCGTCTCCAGGTGGTGGTGGGGAAAGTGGTCACCGATGGCGCCGGTATCGCCGGTGCGAATGTAGGGAGAGTTTTCCCCAGCAATGAAGAGTGTGGGGCCCTCATAGCGATCCTCGTGGAACGGCCAGCCGCGGATCTCTTCATAGCAGGTACGCAGCCCATCCAGATTCAACTGCCACCGGTACTCCCCGGACGATTCGTCCCGGACGAGGCTCTTCAGCAGGAACATACGAATCGCCTTGGTGGGAATTTGCTCCGCCATGATCTGATCGGCCTCACTCCGGCGCTGCACACCGGCCTCCGCTACCGCCGCCATAGCCTCAAAGATCTCCCCATGGCTGGGAGGATACGCCCGGGGCGCGATATCCGCGCTGATGAGCCGCTCAGTTCGGGACGGCTCGTGAAACGCCATCGCCATCGCCGCCTTACCGCCCATGGAGTGCCCGAGAATCGCCCACTGCGAGGAACTCACCTCCAACGCTGTGCACGCCGCGTCCAGGGCGCTCCACAGCTGTCGGGCCACGCTGTGGAAATCCATATCCTCGGTGTGGCTCGAACGTCCGTGGTTGGGCATATCCGGCACCATAACCAGACGCTGTGCGGCCAACGCCTCGGCGTGGCTTCGCCAGTTGTCGCCGGCACCAAACAGTCCATGAAGCACCAGCAGGGGCGTGGACCCCGAGGGATTACTCTCACCGAAGACGCGCCAGAAGAGCCCTCCCGCCGCCTGCTCGCGCAACGCGACGCTCATCACTCCCCCTCCCGCGGACTGATCTCCGGCAGGCGCCCTACCCCTTCCACCACGTAGTGCGGGCGATAGGCAAAGGACTCGATGTCTTCCGGAGCGGTGACTCCGGTGAGAACCAGCACGGTAGAGATCTCAGACTCGAGCCCTGCGATAATGTCGGTGTCCATGCGGTCACCCACGATCACCGACTCCTCCCGGCGACACTCGATCCGCCGCAACGCCTGCCGCATCATGAGCGGATTCGGTTTACCCACGAAATAGGGAGTCACACCGGTGGCCAGGGCGATCGGCTGAATCAAAGCACCACAGGCGGGAACGATTCCGTTTTCCACCGGTCCGGTGAGGTCCGGGTTGGTTCCAATCAACTTGGCGCCGTGAATCACCAGATTGATCGCCTTTTCGATCTTCTCAAAGCTGTAGCTGCGCGTTTCGCCGATCACCACATAGTCCGGGTCAACATCGTTCATGGTATAGCCGGCATCGTACAGGGCGTTGATCAGCCCCGCCTCGCCCACCACGTAGGCACTTCCTCCGGGATTCTGCGCCTGCAGAAACCCCGCCGTGGCCAGAGCGCTGGTGTAGAAGTTTTCCAGCGGCACATCAACTCCCAGGCGCGCAAGTTTGTCCTTCAACTCCCTGCGACTGCGTTCACTGGAGTTGGTGAGAAACACAAAGGACTTCTCCGTGGCGTTGAGCCAGGCCACAAACTCCCGAGCCCCCGGAAGCAACCTGTTCCCGTGGTAGATAACGCCATCCATATCGGAAATGATCCCCCGGATATTTCCGAGCCGCTCCCGTAAATGTCCAAACTGGGGATGCTCCAACCGTTCCGTCGCACTCATTCGCGCCACCTCTCGTGAGTTCATCATATAAAAAAGCCGCCGGTAATCCGACGGCTTTCGCACAGTGTGAGCAGCTATTCGATCGTTACGTTACCGCCGGTCACCGTGATTTTCGGTTTTTCTTCTTGTTGCGCTTCTGCGCCACTTCCCGCTTCACCGCTTCAACATCAGCGGCCTTAGCCGCGGCAGCCTGCGACGCGGCTTCCACCTTGTCACTGGAGATCTCTTTCCCGCGGCTTGCGGCGGCACCCTTGTGGTATTTTTCCACGTCTTTCCGTTTCTTCCGCGCCTTCTCCGAGGTCTGCCACGCCAGCAACACCGGTGAAGCGAAAAAGATCGAGGAGTACGTACCCACCACAACACCGAGCATCAGTTTCAGCGCAAACAGCTGAATCTGACCGGTAGCAAAGACGAAGATCGCCGCCACCGCCAGCAAGGTCGTGATCGACGTGATCAGCGTCCGGCTGAGACTCTGCGTGATACTGGTGTTGATGATCGCGCGGAAGGAGCTCTCCCGCAGGAGCCCCTCGTTCTCCCTGACACGGTCGAAGATAACGATCGTGTCATTGAGCGAGTATCCGATGATCGTCAGCACCGCCGCGATCGTGGCAGTGGAAACCTCGAACTGGAACGTCCCGATAATGCCCAGCATGATTAGCACGTCATGGGCGAGCGCCGAGATCGAGGCCACCGCGTATCCTAATCGGAAGCGAAACCACAGATAGGCCAGAATCAGCACCATGGCGAACACGGTGAGCAGAATCGCCTGCTGCGTCAGGTCCTGGGAAAAGCGTGGACCCACATAGCTGCTTTCCAGCTCCTGCACGGTTGACGGTGCAAACTCCTCGCGAAGCAGTTCCAGTAGGTCGTTAGTTACTACCTGCTGGAAGTCGTCCTGGCTGCCATCATCCCGGACACGTAATACAAACTGGTTATCCTCGGGGCTCCCGACGCGTTGGACCGTGGATCCCGGATAATCGTCGAGGGCATCCCGAATTTCGCCGGCGTCAACGGAGCCGGCGCCGTCGATTCCTACGGTGAGACTCAAACCGGCCTCAAAGTCGATCCCCAGGTTAAAGCCACCCTGAGCGATCGTTCCCGCGATCCCACCTACAATGAGCAGGGCGGAGATGATCAGCATCACCACCCGGATTTTCATGAAGTCGAAGATCCGTTTCATGCATTCCTCCAGGCGATGCTGAGCTTCGTGCGTTTAAGTACCTCGGTACTGAACTCAAAGAACAATCGGGTCACCACCAGAGCGGTAAACATGGAGGAGAGAATTCCCACCGCCAGCGTAACCGCAAAACCCTGAACCGGACCGGATCCGAGTTGTGACAGGAACAAGGCGGCAATGAAGGTTGTTGTGTTGGCGTCCATAATCGTCCAGAACGCCTTCTGGAATCCGGCGCGCACCGCGGAGCGGGCGCCCTTGCCCAGCCGATACTCCTCTTTAATTCGTTCAAAGATGATCACGTTGGCATCCACCGCCATACCCACGGTAAGAATGATACCGGCGATACTGGTAAGGGTCAGGGTCAAATTGAACGCCGAAAGAATCGAGACGATAAAGAACAGGTTCAGGATCAGCGCCACATCCGCCACAAGACCGGCACCCTTATAGTACAACACCATAAACAGAATAATGAGCGCGAAGCCGTAGGCGATCGACTGCAAGCCGACGTTAATGGCGGTCTCCCCGAGAGATGCACCCACCACCTGCTGGTTTACTACATCCAGTTCAACCGGAAGCGCCGCGGTTCGCAGCACCAGGGCGATATTCTGCGCCTCTTCCTCGGTGAACCCGGTGATACGCACCTGACCGGTGGGAATCTCTTCCTGAATCCGGGCGTAGGCGCGGACCGTATCGTCCATGACGATCGCCAAGGAGGTGCCCACGTTATCCCGGGTAAGAGCGGCGAAGCGATCCGCTCCCTCACCATCGAGTACAAAGTTTACTGTGGGGCGATTGGTCAGCTGATCCCGTGCTACCTGGGCATCCTGGATGTGCGACCCATCGAGGCCGTATTCGTTGATGTCCTCATAGATCACGATCCAGTTTACCCGCTCGTCGATACCATACTCATCGCGGGAAACGTACTCCACGATCTCAGAGCCGGCGGGAATGAACTCAGGCTCTCCATCGATCTCTGGAGACCAGCCGGGATTCTCAGCCTGCAGGTCGAGAAGCTGCTCCGTGGCATCGTTGTTGACGATGCGGAAGTTCAAGCTGCCCCGTCCCATAAGAAACGAGTTGACTCGCTCCCGGTCATCGTCACCGGGGATCTCGATCACGATCCGATTGTTCTCAGTGGTGCGAATCTGCGGTTCAGTCACACCGAATCGATCGATTCGATTACGAATGATCTCCACGGCAAGCTCTACCGCCTCATCCATCTGCTCAGCCGAGGGTTCCTCGCCCAGTCGCTCCGTGAGACTCTCGCGATCGGCCTCCAGCGTCACGCTAATACCACCGGAGAGGTCGAGACCGAGTTGGACGATCCGTTCCTTCATATCTTTCAGGTCGAGAATGCTCTGCCGGTAATGTTCTTCGAGTGCCTCGTACGCCTCCGCTTCACTGCGAAACGCACTGAGCACTTCGGTGGTGGTCCATGATTCCGGGACCTCCTCGTCAAGCGCCTCAAGATTCTCGGCGGCAACCTCGGTCAGAAACGAGTACTCTTCGGGAAGCTCCTCATCGGTGGAGGCGCCGGCACGAAGATCATCGAGGGCCGATCGAGCCTGGCTACGCGCCCAGTCTCTGATTTCAATTCGCGAACTCTGGGCAAGTTGTTTCTGATCTTCCGGTACCATAAAGTACCAGCGAAGCGTCGGCAAAAACGCACCGACGCCGAAAGCAACGAGCACCAGAATGATCAACAGACGTAGTCGTTTACTCATTCATGCAACTCCGGTGGGAGAATGGGATTTGTTATTTGGACTCAGCCTCGTCGGACTCTTCTGCATCCGCAGCGGAGTCGCTCTCGTCTTTGGCGGGCGCATCTTTGGCCCCGGCCTTTTTGTCCAATACCGAATTAATCGCGCTCTTGGAAAACTGGATCTTGGTGTTATCGTCCACCTTGAGAACAACCGCATCGTCCTTCATGGAGAAGATCGTTCCACGAATTCCACCAATGGTGGCAACCCGATCTCCCTTTTTGAGATTCTGCAGCATCTGCTTGGTCTCTTTTTGACGCTTGTTCTGCGGACGGATAATAAGAAAATAGAAAATTGCGAAAACGAGGCCAAAGGTAACCAGCGTCGGCGCTACAGAGGCGGGTCCGCCGGCTCCGCCGGCGCCCTCCGGCGCACCTACCAGCAAGGGCAGGTTGAATATCATGTTCATGATCTATCGTCCTTTATAGTCAGGTCTTACTGAAAGTTCTGCGTACGGTATCACGGGCGCGATACAGGGTCAAGTTGAGTGACCGGGGGCGCTCAGGAGATCGCCTGCACCTTGGCAAGGTCATCGGGAACGGAAAACACGCCGAATAGCCGTTTCAGATCATCCACCGAGGAGACCTCGATACCACTGGCGGCGCGGAACCGCTCAACAAAACCGTCCAGGGCGTCATCATACAACGCAGCACAGAAGGCGTAGCGGTAGAGCCCCTCGTCGAGCAACTCCTGCGGGGAGCGCTTACCGTACCGTTTGCGGGCGGTCCCGTCCACAATAGCCGTGTCACCCTGAAATCCGATGGTACATACGAAATTTTCACGTTTCATGGTTGTTAGTGTAACCGAAAAAAACGGCGGGGCAGAGCCCCGCCGCGTGTGTAACATATCACTGGACTGAATTTAGCGGGATCGGCGTCACATAAGCCGATTCCGGAGGACATCGGCGTTACATAAGCCGATTCCGGAGGACATCGGCGCTACATTAGCCGATTCCGAAGGACATCGGCGTCACATCATGCCGCCCATGCCGCCCATTCCGCCCATGCCACCCATTCCGTCCATGCCTCCGCCGGCTCCACCGGCGTTGTCTTCCTTCTCAGGAAGATCGGTAATGGCACATTCAGTGGTCAGCAACAGGCCGGCAATAGAGGCCGCGTTCTGCAATGCGGAGCGCGTCACCATGGCGGGGTCGATGATGCCTTCCTGCACCATGTTTACCCACTCACCGGTAGCGGCATCATACCCGATGCCCTTCTTCTCTTTCTTGGCGCGGTCCACGATGATCGAACCGTCTACGCCCGCGTTAATGGCGATCTGGCGCATCGGGTCTTCCAGCGCGCGCTTGACGATCTTAAATCCAACCCGAATATCCTCGTCCTCTGAGCTGAGGTCGAGCTTGTCCAGGGCCGGGAGAATCTGGGTCAGCGCCGTTCCACCACCGGGAACGATACCCTCTTCAACTGCGGCGCGGGTAGCGCTCAGCGCATCCTCGACGCGGTGCTTCTTCTCTTTCAGCTCAACTTCGGTGGCGGCACCAACGTTAATCACCGCAACACCGCCGGCAAGCTTGGCCAGCCGCTCCTGCAGCTTCTCACGATCGTAGTCGCTGGTGGTCTCTTCGATCTGCGCCTTGATCTGAGCGGTGCGGTCCTTGATGTCCGCCTGCTTACCGGAGCCGTTGATAATGGTGGTGTTTTCTTTGTCCACCTTCACCGACTGCGCGGTACCCAGCTGGCTGATGTCCATGGACTCCAGCTTGAGACCCAGTTCCTCACTGATCACCTGGCCACCGGTGAGGATCGCAATATCCTCGAGCATCGCCTTGCGACGATCACCAAATCCCGGGGCCTTCACCGCGCAGGCGTTGAGCGTTCCGCGGATGTTGTTTACCACCAGGGTGGCCAGCGCTTCGCCTTCCACATCCTCGGCGATAATCAGGATCGGCTTGCTCTGCTGAGCCACCTTCTCCAGGATCGGCAGGAGGTCCTTCATGTTCGAGACCTTCTTGTCATAGATCAGGATGAAGGGATTCTCGAGCTCGGCTACCATGTGCTCCCGATTCGTGGCGAAGTAGGGAGAGAGGTATCCGCGATCAAACTGCATACCCTCCACGAAGTCGGTGGTGGTCTCCATTGTTTTGGATTCCTCAACGGTAATGACCCCGTCTTTTCCGACCTTCTCCATGGCGTCGGCGATCTCGTCACCGATCTCTTTGTCGTTGTTGGCTGAGATAGAGGCTACCTGAGCGATCTCGTTGCGGTCCTTGATCGTCTTGGCCATCTTGCCAATCTCTTCAACCGCGACCTCAACCGCTTTGTCGATACCGCGCTTCAGGCCCATCGGGGACAGTCCAGCAGCAACGCTCTTGAGTCCTTCCCGGACGATACCGGAGGCCAGGACGGTGGCTGTAGTAGTTCCATCACCGGCGACGTCATTCGTCTTGGTGGCAACTTCCTTCAGGAGCTGGGCACCCATGTTCTCATAGGGATCCTCCAGCTCGATTTCCTTGGCTACCGAGACTCCGTCTTTCGTGACGGTGGGGGCACCAAATTTCTTGTCCAATAGAACGTTGCGACCCTTGGGGCCCAACGTGACCTTGACGGCGCGAGATAGTTTCTCTACGCCTCGAAGCAGAGAACGTCGTGCTTCCTCGTCAAACTTCAGTTGTTTCGCCATAACACTCCCTCTTTGGTTACGTGTAATAGTGTTGTATGATTAAGGTGTTGCGCTCTTAATTCGCGCGTGGAAAGATACAAACGATTGGCGGAATCATCAACTGATTTTTTCGTAATTTTGCCGTACTAAAACAGGGTCTTGCTACATAGCATGGTAATATTGTCTTCTCGGATCTCCATAAAAGATGATCTCACGCTATTTGTACACACGGTGGACGAAATATCCCGGATTGCCGAAGCCGGCGAAACGGTTCCGTTGATCCTCCATCCGGTGGGGCTATCCAGCTTCATCGCCGGCGACCGATCCGCTACCGATGAGGTCTCCCGTCTCCACGAGATCTGTGCCCGGGAGAGTGTACAGCTATGGAACGGCGGCTACGCCGGGGCGCCGGGGGATCACCTCACCGCGGAAGAACTCGCGTGGGATCTCACATGGGCGCGCACCAATCCCTGGGATACCGGCCTCACACGACTCCTGGGAACGGCACCCACCGCCGACTTCCCAGTACTCGTCACCGACCGCCACGCCGGGCAGCTGGGAACCGAACATATGCCTCACCAGGGACCGTTATGTCTGGGATACGCCGCAGACACGCCGGCACCGCCGGCCGGTGGCCCGCGGCAGCTGTGGTTCTGGGAGGACGGCACATGGACTTGGCTCACCTCCCTGATCCTGGGCGTTTCGGAGGAGACGGAACTGCCGCCGGTGGACTCTATCGCTCCCGCCGACTGTGTACATCTCATTCTCTCCCGATCTTCCGCAGCAGGGATTACCTCCCGCGGGACGCCGGCGGCGCTCCGTGATCACCGCTCACCGGCGGCGCCGGCGATGCCGCCGCGCCGGGTTGCGGCTACCCCACCGAGCGGCACCTTTTTCCACAGTGGTGTCGACCGTCGCGGCCGCTGGCTGAAACCGGATCGGGCCGCCGCGGTGGCCCGTATCAGAGCATCCCGCGCGGTTTCGCGAGAACGCACGGCTGCCGTCCTCCGCGCCGCCGCCGGTGTGGCGACGCCGCTGGCGGAAACCGAAGCGACCTCTGCCGATCACGATCCGTTTCAGAACCGAGAGCTCCAGGGGGGCGTCACCGGACGGCTGCGGCTGGACACTGATTCGGTGGGGGCGCTGTTTTCCGCAGGACGTCTTGCGGGATTTACCTACGGTGATACCGCACTGACTCCTCTCGAGCGATGTCAGGGCTTCCGGCAAACCTCACGAACCACAGGCTACCTGGAGACGCTGAGCGCGGCGTGGTTCACGGGGCTCCGGGTACGCGGGGTGCATGAGGTTGCCGAGATTCCCGGAGATTTGCGACTGGGGATCACCACCTTTGCGATGGACCAGCTCCCCGGTCTGGCGCTCAATATCACCGCGGAGCGGGGCGTTGCGTCTGTGCAGCAAGAGGGGCGGGAGAACGTTCACGATCAAGAGGAGCAGGCGGAAGCGCTCCTGCGTCACGCGCCACTGGAGATCCCCCTGTACGATATGGGGGACTCGTTCACCGCACTGAGAGGTGCGATTTTGGACAGCACCGGCGAGGTGCGGGAGATCACGCTCTTCCCGCAGCCCCCCACCGAGCTCTCGGAACGCACGAGTCCGCTGGAGTGGAGTGTCGGTGCAACCGGAGTGCGGCTGGACCTGCCCGCGGCGTCGCTGTGGATTATCGCCGCCCATCCCGGCACCGCCTTACCCGTTCCTTTCCTGTTGGGAGCACGATCGATTCCTCAGGGAACACGCATCAGTTGGTATCCGATCGGCTTTGAGCGTACCGCGCTCGATGCTGATCGCCACTGCCGGAAGTGGTCGGTGAGCTATCGTATCCTCGCAACCGGGCAGGATACAAAAATACCTATCTTTCCGCGGGTTGAGCACGACCTCGCCACTGAGATCGACGGGTTCACCTGTCAGGCGGGTGGCGCCGGACGAAGCGTTCCCGCCATATAGCGCGCGGGCGGTGCGTTGGATTCAGACGCGATCAGAACCGCCCCATCCTCATCAAGGCCCGTGAGGATGCCGTTGACATCAGACGCCCCCTCCCGCTGCAGCCGCACCATCTGTCCCTGCCACACCAGGCGGCGCCGAACCTCGGGGAGCCAGTTTGCGGCACGCACAACCTGGGCGAGGGTTTCATCCAGGGTCTGCACCACCGTGGAAACGCCCGTACTCCGCGAGAGCATGGAACCGATGTCCCCGGGCGGTACCTCCGGCTCACCGGTGGCGTGGGGGGGAAGCGAGGGACGTGAAAGCCGCGAGGGAAGCGAGGGCCGCGAGGGGAGGCCCACATTCAGACCGATACCGACATAGAACCAGCGGGGATCCGCCTCCACGAGGATCCCACAGACCTTCCGCTGGTTGAGCAGAATATCGTTAGGCCACTTTATGCCCACTCCGACGATATCGCACCGCTCCAGAGTGCGGGCTACGGCCAATCCTGCCCTCAGGGCAATAGAGGCCGGATTGGGATCACCGGGATCCCACACCCCGCCGCGCCGCAGGGCCAGCGTGGTGAGAACTGATGCCCCCGGCGTGTCCCACCAGGGGGCGCCTCTCCGTCCGCGGCCGGTGAGTTGCTCACCGGTGCGCACCCTTACCGCATCAACCGGTGCCCGGCGGAGTTCTTCCTCAGCGGTGACCTGCCGCGCCCACTCCATCGTAGACCCCACGCGGGGAAGATAGCGTTCACCCCACGGTGTGTGCGGAGTCATGGGAACTCACTTCTCATCGGCGAGCGATTCCCACACTACCCGACCACTGCTCTTCTCCAGTCGGAAGCGAACGTTGGTAAGTTGCTGGTCCACGACATAGCTACTGCGGCATATCTGAATGCGGACCCCAGGGTAGACCGGTCCATCCACGGTCACCTGCGCATCCTCATTGGCGTCGAGCGCCTCCGCCACGTCTCCCATTTCCATGGCCAGGCGGTTCCGGCGGTCTTCCAGTTGGTGCAGGATATCGATCTGGCGATCGCTGGGATCCTCTCCGGCGGCGGCCTGCAGGCGCTGGAGCCGAAGCGTAATCGCCTGGTGCTTCTCATTGATCAATCTGAGTTTTCGTTCAGCGATAAAGTCGATGCCGGTACGAACAGAGGTGGCCACGGCGGCTTGATTGCCCAAGGCGTGGGCGCGAACACCGTTTGCCGTGGTAATCACGCCCCCCACAATACGGCCGTTCTTGCCGGTGGCCAGCCGGTCCTGACAGCCGATGTGACTCTGATAGGCGTAATGATCCAGAAATACTGAGGATTTGCTCTCGACAAAACAGGAGCTGGCGAATCTGGCTTGCACTTTGCCGCCGCAGCGGAGCAGAGCTTTTCCCCGTCCGATAATGCCTGCGGTGGAGGAAAAATCTCCACGGCAGTACACCTCGGAAACGTCCACCGTGACCGCAGAGGTGATGGACCGCCCCGCCCAGATGTGGAATCCGTCCTTCACCTCTCCTCGAAGCACGACGTCCCCGGGAAACTCGATGCTGCCCGTCTCGAATCCCACCGTCCCAGTGATCTCGAGCCGATCCTCCACGTGGAACGCGTTATCGCGAATCTGCAGCTGTCCACCGATCTCGGCTACCACCTCATCGTCGACGAGGCGCGTGTGGTTACCCGGCTGCAACTGAGACACGCTTTCCACTCCGAAAGGTATCTCGGTGCCGGTAACGGTCATGCCGGGTGTTCCCTCTTTTTCCGGGATCACCCGTGCCAGTACATCGCCCTTGTGCACTACCGGAAGTAGGGTAACATCCTTGTACTCCGCCCGCTCATCGTCACTCCAGGAGGGTCGCTGCTTAGTCGGTGATGCGAGAAGCTCATAGTACGCAGGGCGGGCGGAATCCGGCGGAGTACCGCGGGCGATCACCACTCCCTCCCGGATACGCCGCTCCGTATTCACAAAGAACACAGCTTCGCTGATCGCCTCGGCATCCACACCGTGAATGATATCCCGCGATTCCAAGAGAGTGTCGACTACATCCGGCTCCAGTACCCGTCCAGATCCCATGGGCGGCAGAAAGGT
>JAWOCO010000046.1:0-3036 GCA_046483765.1 Alkalispirochaeta sp.
AGGGAAGCTTGTCCAGATAGGCGTAACCGTAGGCCACGCCGCGCTTTTCGAGCACCTTCATGGCGTGGTGGCAGTACCCACACTTGGTTAAGGCGATAATGCGAATTGCGCTGGGGTCGGTATTGCTCCCCGCACCCTCCACATCGGTGAAGTCTACCTGGTCGAGTCCGTTAAGTGTTATGAATGCCATATAGTACTAGTGTAATACAGATTACCGGCGCTGTGTAATTTGATTGATTATTCTCGGAGCGAGGGACTATAGTTAACAGCTATGAAAACGAATTGCTGCTTCCGACCCTCTCTTCATGGGGAAACAACTCCCCTCCTTCTGGTGCTGGCGCTGATGCTGGCATTGATCGTCCCAGTTTTTGCTCAGGACGCCGATATTGAACAGACCAGTTCAGTGGGGTTCGACTTTGCCTACTACCCTGGAGACCAGGAGGGTTACGACGTTGCCGACGGTGGATTTGCGCCACTCAGCTACACCACGGTGGAGCCGGACGGCGGTGCCGCGGATGACGAACGAGAACTGGGAACTACCTGGGGCAACGTAGAGCTCAAGGGATACTACCAGCACTCCTGGATTATGCCGGCGCTGCAATGGGGCGCTGGAGCGCTCACGGAAGGCAATAACCTTACGCTCCGGTCTACCACGGGGGTAAGCCCGATTTCCGTAACCCAGGAGGTGCGGGCCATTCTCACGCCGATCGCGTTCCTGCAATTCACCGCGGGGGGCTTTGTCGGAACCGGATGGAATCTGCAGATCTTTGATGGCCTCGGCGAAGTTGACATGACCGACGGAAGCGTCGACTCGTCATCGTTTGAGGGAGCGGTGGTTCGTGGATTCGCCGGGGGGACGTTCCAGTTCGACTTGGCGGCGATCTTTCCGGGGGAATGGAACCACGTGATCACCGTGTTTTCACCACTGTGGACGTACAGCACGCTCACCCGAGCCGACCGCGACAGCGCATGGTCTTTTGAGGCGGATGGCGGGACGAACTATCGAGGGTGGAAGTTCAAGACCACCGCGGTTCTCGGCTACCAGCCTCCCTTCGAGGCGCTCACGATTGTGGGGATCCTCTACGAAGGAGATCGGCTAATCGGTGATGCGGTGGACCGCGCGCGGGAGACTGCTCCCGCGGATTTCGACCCGGGATTTCGGACCGATCGACTGGCGCTCTTGGCGAATTTCGCGCTGGGAGACGAGCAGCGCCATTCCCTGACGGTCTTGCCCCAGTTTCAACGCAATCGCCTGGCCAGCGAGGCAACGATCTTCAACGCGGGAGCGCAACGTAGAGAGACCGTCGGCAGCTACTGGGACTTCTATCGGGTTGCCCTGCAGTATCGCTACGCCTTGAAGTGACGTGAACTGAGCGGTCGCGCGGTGGCTCCTGGGGTGGTCCAGCCCACCGCCTACCGGCCGGTTGCCAGGGGGCGCACCCGAGCTTCCTCGTATTGCTGGGCTCCCACCTGGATCGTGGCGCGATCCCCCTTGGACCAGAACAGATACTCACCGTCCGGTCCGCCGACATACTTTGCACCGGATGCCGACTCCACGTGGCTGAGCGTGATTGCCGGTGGATTGCCGGAAAGACCGGCTAACTCCGGCGCCTCCGCCGCAGTGCGGCCCTCCGTGGTATCCAGCAACGTGAGCTGCACGCGGTCGCCCCAACTGACCATGGCAAAATCAACGCCTTCTTCCGTGTGAACGGTGTACCGCCCAGGTGCGCAGAACGCCGCGCTGCCGTCATCCGCCGCCTCGGCGAAGGCTTGGGCGGCGGCGGAGCTCAGGTCGGAAGGTTGATCGGTGCCGGTGGCGGGTGTGCCAGCTGAGGCGGTCTCAGCGGGAGTCCCTGCGCACGCCGACACGGCCACTACCGCCAGCGCCACGATCGCCATTTTCCAATACACAACTACCATCTCCCAAACATACTGAAGACATGTTCGTCTGAGGGCGCGGCCCGACTCGGAGAACCCAAAAAACTGCCTATATCGCTTGCATTTTCGGTAAACCTCGTTTACTTTTTATACATGGGTTCAGCAGAACGGAAGATGCGGGAAAAGGCTGCCTTACGGCGGAAGATTATTGCCGCAGCCTCAGAGGTGGTGTCCCGTGAGGGCCATGAGCAGCTCACGATTCGTAAGGTCGCCGCGGCGATCGAGTACTCTCCGCGGGTGATCTATTTGCACTTCGAGGACAAGGACGATCTCCTGCGGGCGATCGTGGAGGCGGGGTTTGAGCGGACCCTGGAGGAACGAGGCACCACGCCCCGCGATTCCTCCCGGTCGGCGGAGGAACGCGTGCGGCGGCGGTTGCGGGAGCATATCGAGGCGGCGTTGTCGGATCCCAACTTCTATCGGGCGGTGGTGGCGATTCTCCTGACCAAACGCTATCCCCCGGGCCCCGCGCAGCAGGCAGTGATCACCGAGGCACGGGAAGATCTGCGGGAGCTCTCCTCCCAAGAGCACGACACAGCGGCACAGATCGAGGCGGATCTGATGATCGTGTTTGCCACCTTGCGCGGATTCACGCGGTCCTTGGTGACGGTCGCCGACCACCTCGCCGCGGAGGAGCGCGCGCAACTCATCGAAAGCTTTATCGCGTATACGATCGCCGGAGTCCGGCGAGAACGCGCGGAGCACACATAGCACGGAAAACGGAGGAACGAAACATGAGAGTACTGATCGCGTATGCAGGGAAGAAGGGCGCCACCTCGGAACTGGCGCAGGCGATGGCTGAGGCCGCAGCGCAGGTAGGGTCAGGGGGCGATGGGGTCCACCCAGAGGTGGTTGATCTCAGACAGAATCCGCCGGTGGATATCACCCGCTACGACCGCGTGATCATCGGCGGGGCGGTGTATGCCGGCACAGTTCACAAGGCGGTGGGTGAGTTCTGCCGCAACAATCTGGAGAAGCTCCAGCACCGGCCGGTGGCTCTGTTTCTATCGGCACTGCGGGAAGACGATCTCCCCGGCGCGTTTGAGCGGAGCTTTCCCCAAGAACTTCGGTCTCACGCGATTGAAGAGGTATGGCTCG
>JAWOCO010000073.1:0-2773 GCA_046483765.1 Alkalispirochaeta sp.
GTTTCTGCGGAGGCAACCTCACCGCCTGCCGCGGCAACCCCCCGGGAAAACGCCTCCAGGTACGTCTGCGAGTACTCCGCGTTGTCCCGGTCGGCCACCACCGCGACGCGTTCCGTCCCCAACTCAGCGGCAGCAAATCTGCCCAAGACCCATGCCGGCCGATCGGTGGCTCCCTGGATCCGAAAGAAGAAGTCATCTCTATCGGAGACCTCGGCGGTAGATACAGTGGGGCTGATGTACAGCGGACCCGCCTGGCTCACGCGCTCCGCCACCGCCACCCCCGCAACCGAGGTCATCGGTCCAACGACTACCTCGATCCTCTCGTCTCGAAACTCCTGGACCAGTTCTATCGCCACCGCTCGATCGTTGCGGTCATCCCGCGGGGCCAGCTGCAACGCCCGTCCCCCCACACCACCGGCAGCATTGATCGCTTCTACCGCCAAAAGCGCACCGTTCCGGCCCTGCACACCGAGGTCGGCGGCGGTTCCGGTGAGGGGGCCCTGGAACCCAACTACAATCGGCCGTGGACTACAGCCGGTAAGTACGGACGCCGTCATTACGACGAGCAGAACCGCTGGTCGGAGGAAGCGCATATTCACTTTCAAAATGGGTACCGTTCACTTCGAAGAATAGTTCATCCCCGAGCCCTGCGCAAATGGTGATTTTGGGGGCCGGTGATCGTCAGGCACGAGGGCTGGCGCCGACGGCGGCGCCGGCGCCGGCGCCGGCACCGGCGGTGATCGTGAGGGCGATGCTCGTTAGCGTGGCGGCGACCGATTTGACGGTAGCCGGTGATGGGCATAAGCTTATAGGTATATGGAACAACGAACACTTGGAACCTCAGATCTAACCGTGTCCGCCGTAGGACTCGGAACGTGGGCGATGGGCGACGACTTTTTCGGTCACGTCGACGACGATGAATCGGTTGCGGCCATCCAGGCCGCAATCGACCACGGAATCACGCTCATCGATACCGCCCCCGCCTATGGCGCCGGCCATGCGGAAGAAGTAGTGGGCACAGCGCTCCAAGGCCGCCGAGACAAGGTGGTACTGGCCACAAAATGCGGCATCGTGCGCACCGCAGACGATTTCGTCCGCAACCTGAAACCGGAATCGATCCGCCAGGAAATCGACGATTCCCTGCGACGGCTCAACGTGGACACGATCGATCTGTACCAGATCCACTGGCCCGATCCCAACACCCCGCTGGAAGACACCGTGGCGGAACTCGTAAAACAGCAGCAGGCGGGTAAGTTCCGCTACCTGGGGGTATCCAACTTTCCCCCGAAGCTCTTAGAGCAGATCCAGGGTATGAGCGGAATCATCAGCACTCAGCCCCAGTACTCAATGCTGGATCGCCGCATCGAAGACGACGTTCTCCCCTACGCTCGCGAACACGACCTGGGCATCTTGAGCTACGGGACGCTGGCCGGGGGTATTCTCACCGGCAAGTATAAGGAGATCCCGGAGTTTGAAGAGGGTGATAATCGCGCCGCGTTTTACAACTTCTTCAAAGAACCGATCTGGAGTGGGATTCAGAGACTCCTCTATGAACTGCAGATGATCGCCACCAAGCGTGGAGTTACTCCCGCCCAGGTTGCGATCAACTGGACGTTCCAGCAACCGGGAATCACTACGGCCCTGGTGGGCGCCAAGCGACCCAGCCAGGCCGAGGCCAACGCCGCCGCCGGCACGTGGCTCTTGAGCGAGGGAGAGATCAAGACGATCACCGCCGCCATCGACACGCATATCAGGGGGCAATAATGATGCAGTACACATTTCTCGGAAAGAGCGGGCTCCGCGTGAGCGAACTCGCCCTGGGAACGATGACGTTCGGGCGAGAAACAACCAAGGAAGACTCCTTCCGCATTATGGACGAATACGCCGCACAGGGGGGAATCTTCCTGGATACCGCCAACGTCTACTCCACCGGCACCTCCGAGGAGATCGTCGGGGAGTGGCTTGCCGGCAAGAACCGCCGCGACTTCGTCCTGGCCACCAAGGTGCGCTTTCCCATGGGGCCCGGCCCCAATGAAGCCGGAGTCAGCCGCAAGCACATCCTGGAAAGCGTGGAAGACAGTCTCCGCCGCCTGAAGACCGACTACATCGACCTCTACCAGGTGCACTGCTGGGATCCGTACACCCCATTGGAGGAAACGCTCACCACCTTGGACCGCCTCGTGCAGGACGGGAAGGTGCGCTATCTGGGCAGCAGCAACTACACCGGCTACCAGCTGGAACGAGCGCTCACCATGCAACAGCAGCGCGGCCTGGAACCGTTCGTATGCCACCAGCCGCAGTACAACCTGCTGGAGCGCACCACCGAGTGGGAAGTGCTGCCGGTCTGCCAGGACCACGGCCTGGGGGTGATTCCCTGGAGTCCCCTCCGTGGCGGCTGGCTCACCGGAAAGTTCCGCCGCGACATGGACGGCGCGCCCCAGGGCACGCGTATCCACCAGGCGGAGCAGGAAGGCTGGCACGAGAAGTGGAGCCGGTATAACACCGATGCCACCTGGCACCTAATCGATGCGCTGATCGAGGTCTCCGAGCGGGTGGAGAAGGAACCCTCCCAGGTTGCGATCAACTGGCTCACGCAGCGTCCCGGCGTCACCGCGCCGATCGTGGGCGCCCGCACCCTGGAGCAGCTCACAACCAACCTGGGCTCCGTGGGGTGGTCTCTCTCCCCTGCGGACATGGAGCTGCTCACCCGCGCCAGCGAGCCGGGCCCGGCCTACCCTTACGACTTCGTTACGGAGTTGCAGGAGAACCGCTG
>JAWOCO010000163.1:0-4092 GCA_046483765.1 Alkalispirochaeta sp.
CTTCGGCCCCCGGGGGGTGAGCCGAGAGGTGGAGCTGGATGCGGCGGAACTCCGCAATCTGCCACCGCTCCCCGGTGATGACACGGCGGCGGTGCGGCTCATTATGGTGGCGGGACGGCCGCTGGGTCCGGCCCACGAGGCTGCCGCCGCAGCGCTACCTCTCACCTCGCTGGAGCGGGAGGACCTGTTTAGCGTCGGTCATCAGGTCAAGATTGCCGCAATCACGCAGCAGTCTGCTGAGAATGCGCGAGGACTACTGGTGCTCCTTCCCTTTGCCGCCGCTCTGGAGGGAGAGATCGTGCACAGCCGGATCTCCTTGGCACAATTTGGCAGCACGGTGGTGCTTTTCTATGACAATGAAACGCCGGTGGTGGACGTTCTTGTGGATCGCATCCGCACCGGCACGGGGCGGGTCCGGACGATGCCGGCAAACTACATCGCGTCGCTGATGCTCGATGCCGCGGTGGATACCCAGAGCGGGGTGTCTGCCTTCCTGTTGGAGCAGCTGGAAGATATGGAGGAGCAGATTCTGGCGGGACGTACCGATCGGGAGCTCTTTCGCTGGATTCAGGATATTCGTCTGGTGAGTGTCTGGGTGCGCCGATTGATGTCAAATCTGGAGCATGAACTTACCGCTGCCGTGGTGCCGGAGGCGACGATCTTCGATGCCACCGTGCTGCCCTTTGCGGAGGATGTCCGCGAGCACACGGAGATGCTGCAGGACAGTCTCGAGACGCGGCGCGAGCAGGCGGCATCCCTGATTCCCCTCTATACCGCGATTTCCGGTGCCGCGATGAACGAAATCATGAAAACGCTGACGATTATCGCCACCATTTTCATTCCGCTGACCTTTGTAGCCGGGATATATGGCATGAATTTTGTCTGGATGCCGGAGCTTGGCTGGAAGTGGGGTTACCCGGTGATTCTCGGAATTATGCTGGTACTCGCCGGCGGAATGGTCTGGTATTTCCGCCGGCGAAAGTGGCTATAGGGTAGCGGCTACGGCAGCACGGTCACCGCGTGCTTACGCCAAAAGGTCTACGTTCTGGGCAAGATCCGGATCGGTCATCGCGAGCCCCTGCTGGATCTGGGCGTCCGTGGCGCCGGAGGCACCGGGGCCGGCGCTTTCAATCAGACCCGCCATCTCGGAACCCTGCTGAGCCGCCAGGTCGATGCTGTTCTTGAGTACAGCGGTGCCGGCTTCCTGCTGAAGCTGAGCCTGCTGCATACCCATGTAGGCTGATGTCATTGCGTCAATCATACTGACAATATATCCCGATTATCGGCCGGTGTCCAATCCGCGACGTGGTCCACCGGAGTTTTCAGTGCGCATGAGCCGGCCCGCGCACACCAGCCCACGGCACACCGGCCGGCGGCACATCACCCCGCGACGCATCACAGGTGCGGGGTGTAGTCCTGACGATACTCGAGAAGCTCCCCGTCATACTGATCATCGGAGTCATCGCGGAAACTGAACTGCACCGTCTCTCCCGGAACTGAGGGTACGCGCCACCAGGTGATATCAACGCGGTCGCCGGTATCTTCGTCGGTGCCGGTCACGTCGATGCGCTCGGTATCAAACTCCCCGGCGGGCACGGTGACACGCTCCGAGCTGCGTCTGATATCGTACTCTCCACTTTCGTCGGCCTCGATCGCCTCGGAGAACGAGCCGTACTCCTCCTCGTCCTCATAGGCACCGAGATTCACGGAAACCTCGGCCCGGCGCGTCTCACTCATCTCACTGTCACGGTACTTCAACTCCACCACTATGCCGTCGGCTTGTAGGAGGTATTCGTACGCCACCCAGTAGTCATCGGACTCCAGACGCAGATACCACCAGGAACCGCGGTCACCATCGGTGAGGCGGGCATGCTCGGTGAACGCCTCATCGCTGGTGCCCTCACCGTCGTTCCAGATGAGTCGCCAGCGCACCCCTTCGCCCACTTCAAAAGTTGAAGCATCACTGCTGAATCCCTGGAAGAAGGTGGCCTGGGCGTGGACGATCTGAAACCCCGCCCCCGGAGGCAGCATCATCAATGAACCGTCCCCGGTGGCAAAAGGGCTCTCGGAATCGTCCGAGCCGGCGGATTGGGAGGAGCGACCACTACCGGCGGTCTGGCCGGTTACCGCACTTCCCAACGCGTCACCCACCATCGAGTCTATCGTGTTACAGCCCATGAGAAGCGCTGCCACAAGCAGCACGCCTGCTATCTTCAGATTGGGTAATGTGCTCATACCTACAGCATACGCCACTTAGGCGTACTGCGCCACAACGGTGTGGTCGCGGTCGCCACTCCCGGGGTCGGCGGCCAGCCACATCCCAGCCGGCCTCAGCCCCGGTTCACGTCAGGAGGCGCTTCAGCAAGGCCTCGTCGGCGTGCGGATCAAATCCGGAAAGTTCGGCGAGAAAGGTGGCGGGATCGGAGTGGGACGCCAGCTCTTCATGGAAGCGGGCGTCCTCGGGAAATAGGTTGCCCGCCTCATCCCGAGCGCGGAAATGTAGGGCGGCGCGGTAGACGCGCTCGATCGGCGCGGTGGGTAGCTCCTGGCTACGCAGGAGGTGGAGGGACCCGGCGACCCGATCTCCGGCGCTGAGTTTGCGGCGAATGTCGCGGCCCACGCGGAAGACGGTGTCGCCGAGAATCGGACTCCCGAACCGATAGAGGAGATCGTCGATGTGCCCGGCAATATCCTCTTCGGAGAAAACTCCGGGGTATGCGTGTTGCAGGCCCACGCCGGTGGCGTCCATGGCGGTGCGCACCTCCTGATGCACCGCGCTATCTTCAATGACCTCCCGGATATAGCTCAGCTCCGGTCGGTAGAGATGTCCCAGGTAGGCGGTGGCGGCGTGACCGAGATTGTGGATGTAGAGTTTACGGTCCACCCACGCCTGGATCGGCTGCACCGGCCGGATCTCAGGCACCTCCGGAAGTGGCCCTGCCCACCCTTCGGCATCCACCAGGAGCGTGTTAAACGCCTCCGCATAGACGGTGGTGGGTTCCTGACGGCGCAGTTCGTCGGGCACGATGGGTACCATCTTTCCCACGCTGCATTCCACGACTCCCGGGAGACCGCCATGCGGTTGGGAGCCGTGGTAGTACACCTCTCCGGCTCGATCGGCAACGGCGGCGAGTATCGCCTGCCGCGCCATATCTCCGCCGCCATGGATGTTTTCCGCAAGAATCAGGTCAAACGGTGCCGCTCCGTTCCGGTGGCGGCGCACTGCTTCGTCTGCCAGCGTGGGAAGAATTTTCGGCAGGACGGCAGCTCCCACCGAGGTGGCCACCAGCCGAACGCGGCGCAACATGGTTCCCACGGCATCGGCATCGTCGGCGCGGATCGCTGACACGTTGGGCACTTCGAGGCGCTCCTCGTGACCGTCAGGATGACGGTGTACCACCGCATACCGTCCATCCTGATTGAGAGCTGCCACCAGATCCTGGTCGATATCGGCAAACACCGGGGCATAGCCGGCACGTCCAAAGATCTGTCCCACGAAGGAGCGCCCGATGTTGCCGGCGCCAAAGATCAGTATTTCCCGCGACTCACTATCACGCATCGCCGGTGACCGCTCCTAACTGGCGCCGGTAGTCCCGGACGTACTCACTCACCGCCGCGAGTTTCTCGCCGGGCCGGCGCTCGATCGTGGTGCCTCCTAGGAAAAAACAGGCGTAGCCCCCCGAGGCCACACCCCAGCTGACGGCATGGTGCAGATCCAGGTGGCGTTCTCCCGATCGCAACTGCTCCGCCAGGGCGTACAGCACGCCCCCCACAAAGTTGTCCCCGCATCCGGTGGTGTCCCCGTCGGCTCCCGCCCCGGCGCGGAGCTCCTCCCCGACGCGGTCACTCACCGGAAACCAGCCTGGTTCCAGGGGACCAAACCGCCCGCCGCGGCTGACCGCGTAGAGCTGCTCCGCGCCGCGGGTGACAATTACCGCCGAGACCCCTGCCTCAACGAACCGCCCGGCGGCGCCTTCCGGCGTTTCGGCGCCACTCAACCGGCGCGCCTCTTCGGCGTCAACAATCAGGAGATCGGTGGCGCCGTAGGTCTCCTCGCTGTCGCCGATCGGCCAGGGGCGCTGGGGATTGCGC
>JAWOCO010000223.1:0-8516 GCA_046483765.1 Alkalispirochaeta sp.
CCCCAGATGGCTGCCCTCGAACTCCCGGTAGCTGCCGGGATAGTAGCGCCACGCCCGAGAGGGCCGCAGCTCTGTGGGAAGCGCACGAGGCCACAGCGCCAGGACGTCGGTTGAAACGTCCTGCAGGAAGTACCTGTCATGGGAGACCACGATGGCGCTCCCCCGGTAGTGCGACAGCGCCTCCGCGAGCACCCGCTGGCTGGTCATATCCAAGTGATTGGTAGGCTCATCAAGAATCAGAAGGTTCGCCGGTCGCACCAGGAGTCCTGCCATCACCAGTCGACTGCGTTCACCGCCGCTGAGTACGGAAAGCGACTTGTCCAGGGCATCGGCGTCAAACAGGAACGCTCCCAACACGCCCCGAATATCCGCGCGGGCTTCGGCGGAAGCTCGCTCGGCGATGTAGTCGTAGACGGTGGCGTCGCTGGGGAGGGTGTCGGCGCTGTCCTGGGCGTAATACGCGATGGAAACGCCGGAGCCGGTGGAGACGGATCCTCCGGTGGGCACATCAGCACCGGAGAGAATCCGTAACAGGGTGGACTTTCCGGCTCCGTTGAGACCAACCACCGCAAACCTCTGACCACGACGAACGGTGAGATCGATCTGATCCAGCACCTGGCTTTCGCCGTAACTCTTACTGAGACCCTCGAGGGTCATCATAATTTCTCCGCTGTGGGGAGGTGTGGGCAGTGAAATCGAAATTGGACGCAGGTGCTGGGGGAGTTCGATGCGCTCCGTCTTTTCCAGCGCCTTGACGCGGCTCTGTACCTGACGCGCCTTGCTGGCCTGCGAACGAAAACGCCGGATAAAGTCCTCCTGACGTTGTATCTCTTCCTGCTGTTGACGCCAGGCGTGTTCCAACTGTTCAAGCTCTGCGGTTCTCCGCTGTTCATAGTGGGTGTAGGTGCCCTTGTACCGGCGCACATGTCCATTAAACAGCTCAAAGATGACCGAGACCGCGTCATCGAGAAATGCGCGATCGTGGGAGACTAACACCACCCCGCCGTCATAGTTCTTTATGAACTGTGCGAGCCAGAGTCTGGCCTCGCTATCGAGGTAGTTGGTGGGCTCATCGAGAAGCAGAATATCCGAGCGGGTCAGCAAAGTGCGAGCCAGGGAAGCGCGCATCTGCCAGCCACCGCTGAACTCGCCCAGGGGGCGATAGATCTCCTGGGGACCAAATCCAAGCCCCTGCAACACCCGCCCGATCTCCGCTTCGCGCTCAAAGTATCCGCGATGCTCCAGGGTCTCGTCGATTTCCGCCACGCGAGACAGAGGGGCCGCCGCCGTGGGGTCTTTGCGAAGAATCTCAGCATGGGTGGCCCGCTCGGCCACCAGTTGGTGTTCCACCGCGTAACCCCGATCCGCCAGTTGATACACCGATGTCGTGGGGTCAACGTCTAATCGCTGCGGAAGATAGGCGGGGCTGGCGTTCTTGCTTTGAATGATTTCACCGGCATCGGGACGGGCGTGGCCTGCCAGGATCTGGAGCAGGGTAGATTTACCACTTCCATTTGCACCTACCAGGCCGGCACGCATCTCGTGGTCGATGGTGAGAGTTACCGAGTCGAGGATCGTCTGGGGCCCGAAACTCACGTGAAGATCAGCAGCGGCTATCATAAAACGCGGGCTACGATGTGACGAAACGGTAGAACATCACCACCGGAGAAACGGGCTCGTCGGTGACAACGTTTGAGTCGTTGATCAGATCTTCCGGAATATAGGTCATCCGGAGCCCATCATCCAGAATGGTGTACACAAAGGCCGTGGTCTCTCCCGGACCGAGGCGCATGAGCATGGCCCCGTCATATTTCCCCCGGAGCTCATCTGATAGGAATAGCGAAAACTCCAGTGACGCACTGCCGCTGAAAGAGCTGGGAAGCACGGTAGGCACCAGCCGTTCGAAACCGGTCCACGTTACCGCCCCTCGGTCGGTAAGCCGTATCTCGCCAAAGGCTGAACTCGCCAGGCCGTTACCCCGATTCAGTATCTGTTCCAGCTCCTGGGAGCGCCGCCGGCGTTCAGTGGAGACGATTTCAGCGATATCCTCTTCAAAGCGTACAAACGTTTCCGAGCGCTCGCGCCCATCCACCCGGTACGAGGCTTCCAGTTCCCGCTCTCCCTCCAAGGACAGTTCCAGCGAGGTTCCCACAAAGCTGATTTCATTCTGACCTGGGCTGGAAAGGTCGGTATAGGAGTACGTCCGCTGAAAGGAGGGTAATACGATGCGAATCTCCGTGCTTTCCGTATCGGCAAACAGCCCGAAGCGTGGGCTGAAACGCTCCAGGTCGATGTGACCGGAGCTCAGCATCTCATCGTAGTACTCCGGTCGCCAGGATACGTCGGAAATATCCTGCAGTAGATCCTCAGTGGACTCGCGATCGGTGTTGGCGCCGGAACTTCTTCCGCTGGCTCCGGTGAGCTCCAGATGGTGGCCAAAGACCCAGCCGATCGTTCCCTCCCGGGTGAGGACTCGGTACCAGTAGTCTGAAAGACTGCCCTGGTCGGTTTGTTCCTCGGAGCGATCCAGAATCTTGATCACTTCGCCCTCGCGCAGGCGGTAGATCCGGGTGGAGGAACTGTCCGCGCGTTCCCGAACAGGCAGCGCGGTTCGCAGACTCACCGCGTAACTATCGGCCCATTCGTCAAACTCACGGGCGAACTCTTCCGCCGCCGGTTGCTCATCAAAGACGAGCACGCGCCACGCCTCCACATCCTGCGGTTCGTCGTCTACGGAGAGTGAAAGGAACTCCTGCTCCAATCCGGCTATGACCGGCGCTTGGGTACCGGCGGGAATTCCTGATTCGGTGGCGGGCCACATAACGACTGCATACCCCTGATACCGCGGTGTGCATGCCAGAATACTGAGCATTGCCAAAATGATAATGGGCCAAGGGGTGGTTCGTGTCATTGCAGGGGCTATTTGATCACGCTCGGGGGAGGGTGTCAATTGAGTAGAAGTGTAGGTCTTAGCGGATACGGTCGATCTGGTCTGGGGAGACGATGATGACGATACGTCCTTCCTGGAGAAGATTTCGATTGTGAGGCGAGGCGAGAATCCGATCCGCATCCTCCGGACTGATCATGACATCGGTAGGAATGATCCCAAACGCTCTGCGCGCCATTATCCGCAGCGGCTGAGTTCCGGCGCGCTCCCTCCAGGCGTCGGGGTGGGTCTGGTCGGTGTAGTGGGCCACGCCCCACCGTGAAATCGCTGCAGGATCTATCATATCCTGCTCTAAAACGGGACGGAAGTTGGTGTCGTAGATCTCCGGAAGGAGCGCGGGCACGAGTTGGACGTGTTCTGCTGCGCCGCTACCCGTTCCCGAGCCGTGCAGCGGGAGAGATTCGGCCGCGTAGATTACGATCCCAGTGAACTCTCGGGTAGGCACCCACCGAACTACCCGCTCCATTTGATAGGGAACGCGATGATTTACAAACAGTTGCGTCAGATCGGGAAAGAGGGAGACACTGTAGGTCCGTGACACGCCTCGTAAGTCTTCCATCGGACGGGGAACGCTGCGCTCCGCGCTGCGGGCCAAGCGGGCGATCTGTGATGCCAGATCGGGGTCATCCCGCACCGCATCTTCAATGACGCGGCGCGAGTCCACCGGGAGGGGCAGCAGCCCGGCAAAGAGTGCTTCGGGAAACTCCTGATCGAGTCTGGTTTGCGCTCGATGCACGGTAGAGGCTGTCCGGGACTCAGACGGCGTGACTCGTGCTTCCAGTTCAACGGCAAACTGATTGGTCTCCCAATCGATCCTGCTGTCACTTTCGATATCCTGGGCCCACGCTACCCATGAAAGTGATACCAACAGGAGAACTATACACGTAGTACCTCGAAGCGATCGCCACCTCATTACATTGTGATTGTCGGCGAAAAACGGCATCGCCCGTAGACCTGAACCGCGGTTATATCGCCTCTCCAAAATAGATTCCCGCCCATTCCCAGGTACCGTGAATCTCCGGATCGGCGGGAAAATCCACCTTGCGAAAGTAGAGGTACCAGGTAGGTATGCGGTGCGACCAGCCCCAGGTACGCAAATACGCCTCTGAAGCGTTGGAGGAGATTTCCAGGTCGCTCTCGAAGCGCACCCGCGATCTACGGAGAAAGGCGGCAATATCAAAGGTAGGAATATCACTGTTGGCGTCGCTCGCCTCCTGCTCCCAGGACATGGCGAAAAAGTTGACCTCTGCCCGATACGCGAGCAAGGTCCGTGCGTCCTGACGCCTCAGGGCGTTCTTGATCGTCGCCACCAGCTGGTCTAAATCGCGTTCCGTCCACGTCTGAGAGGATTCAAAAAAGGCCACCCGTCGTTGCACCAGCTCATGCGCCCGCGGCTCTCCAGGTACGCGAGCGCCGCGATGCCGCAGGAACTCTCGATACGAACTGTAGGCGTCCTGCCACCGGCCAACCCCTTCATAGGCCTCTCCCAGATAGTAGGCGAGTACGCCAGGATCGATTTCATCCGAATAGCGCGTTTCCAGATAGGTAAGGTATTCCAGCCGCTCCGCCGGATCATCGACGATATCCAGCAGGCGGTTCAGGATCACCCGATGAGTAGAGACTGACCGGACATCTACGTCGGGGTAGGAAAGGAGGGCGCGGCGATGGTACTGACGGGCAACGGAGGTGCTGCCATGGTCGTTATAGAGATCGCCTACGATCGTGAGGTAGTATCCGTTGTTGTCATCGTCGGGAAAGCGTTGCACATGGGCGGTCAGGAAGTTGACCATTGCGGTCCATCCTGACTCCTCCCGGTGTGACTGGGCGGCGCGCTCAACTACCGGAAATGGAGGGCTTCCTGATTCTGCCCGGGTCTGATACGTCCGTATGGCCTGTGGAAGCTGTGATGGACGATCACCGGCGGACAGGACCAGTGACGCGATAATGACTGCCGCGGTGACCGCAATCATTGAAGTAGGCGTGCGCATACAGTGCAGCATACCGGTGAGAGTAACCGATTGGCAAGCAGTGATAAGAGAGACTACAGTGGTGCTATGAATCGACGACTGCCGCTGAGCATCGGACTAATCGCTTCCGGGGCTGCACTCCTCCTCGTGACAACTCAACGGATCTCCGTGGGCGCCCTGATTCTACCGCTTGTATTGATCATCGTGGGTCTGGTTATGCTGATGCGGGCGTTTTCTCCCGAAGGGCATGAAGGCAACGTCTTCTCCGGAACGTTTTTGGCGCTCACCGGAGGATTTCTGCTGCTGTGGGAGTCGGCATTGCCTGCGGTGGAGCTCTCCATGATCTGGCCGATTTTTATGACGATCGGTGGTGCAGCGCTCACATCCTACGGACTCAAGAAGGGACGGGATGCTCGTCTCAACCTGACGATACCAGGGGCGGTGATAATCCTGCTTTCTTTGGTGTTTCTTGCCTTCAGCCTGGATCTGATTCAGGCAAGCCTGGCGGCGGTAGCCGTGCGGTGGTGGCCGGCAATTCTCATGGGAGTAGGCATCCTGATTCTGGTGGGCGCCCACAATGAGGATCAGGACTCCGATTCTGACTCTGAGTCCTGAGCGCTACCGTTCTCCCCGTTCCCGTCGCCGTGATTATCATCGTAAAGAATTTCTTCCCAGGTAAGGCGCCGGCCGTCTACGGGAGAGTGCAGGCGAAAGGGGAAGGTATGTTCCCGATACCGATAGACAACCGCCACTACCGCGGCAAATCCCGGCAGGAGCATCCAGTCGGCGCCGTCGTAAATCAGAATCAGTTGAGACACGACAAGCAGACCAAAGACGCCGATCGCCAAATAGAGGGTGGCAAATCGTTTGCGTTGGGCCGTTTTCTGGTGCTTCCGTTGCACGATATTGAGCAACAGCATTGCGAGAAATGCCCAGTACAGGCCATCTGAAAGATAGCCTGCGATTGTAGTATCAGTAAGTTGTAGATTCATAGCACCTCGTTTTCGTCGGCCGTTCCGCGACTAATGGTGGGTTGCGAGCTGGCGTTTCTGGTGGTCCATAATCACCAGTGCCGCCATCGATTCCACCACCGGTACGATCCGGGGGCAGATACACGCGTCGTGGCGGCCCTCCGTCCGTATGCGTTGAGCCTCGCCACCGATGTTCACCGTCTGTTGCTCGCGGGCGATCGAACTGGTGGGCTTCACGGCAATTCGGAAAATGATCTCTTCACCGGTGGAAATACCGCCAATGATTCCTCCGGCATTGTTGGTTACAAATCCATTGGTGTCCATTTGATCATTGTGCTGGCTACCGGTCATTTCCGCGGCGGAAAACCCCGCGCCAAACTCGATGCCCTTCACCGATCCGATCGACAACATCGCTCGGGCCAGTTCAGCATCGAGTTTCTCAAATACCGGCTCTCCTAACCCGACCTCAACTCCCGAGATGCGGCACTCGATCACGCCCCCCACGCTATCCTCGGTGTCCTTAATTGCGGTAATTCGCTCCAGCATGCGCTCAGCCGCTACCGGATCGCACGCTCGCAGGGGGTTCTGCTCGATTACCGCTGGATCAAACGTCTCACATTCAACGCCGGCGCTGCGTTTCGTGTAGGCCACGATCGATACACCCCGCTCGCCGAGGATCTTGCGGGCTACCGCTCCCGCTGCGACGCGGCCGGAGGTCTCGCGGCCCGATGCGCGGCCGCTGCCTCGCCAGTCACGAATTCCATATTTCTTGAGATAGGTGTAGTCCGCATGTCCCGGGCGAAACTTGTCTTTGATGTTGTCATAGGCGGAGGGTTCCGCGTCGGCGTTATAGAGGATCATCATCAGCGGCGTACCGGTGGTCTGTCCTTCAAAGATTCCACTCAAGAAATGCACAATGTCCGGCTCTTTGCGCGGGGTAGTGATGGAGGACTGCCCCGGCTTTCGCCGATCCAGTTCTTTCTGGACATCCGCTTCGGAGAGCTCTACTCCAGGTTTTACGCCATCCACGATGACGCCAACTGCACCCCCATGAGATTCGCCGAAGGTGGTGATTCGAAACGATTGACCGAAACTATTTCCAGGCATGCGTGGTACCTCATCCTTTATAGTGTGCGAGAATCTGGGCTATCGCGTCGTCGATAGATAATCCTGCGATATCTACCACATGATCCGCATGGGTGCGATACAATGCGTCTCGACGCTCTGCGATCTCCAGGAAGTGATCCCGGGGCCGGTCCTGGTCAAGGAACGCGGGAACACCGTGACTGACCGCCCGCTGATACAATACTACCGGGTCGTTCCACAGGTAAAGTACGTAGTAGGCGGCACGGATAAGTTCCATGGAATCGGGATGATCACAGACCCCGCCGCCGGTGGCCAGCACAGTCCCCGTGCCACGATACGTGGTAGGAATATCGCGGATCGCCTCAGCTTCCCACGTACCAAACGCGCCGGAACCCAATGCGCGATACACGCTCCGAATGCGCGGCTCGGCGGTGGCGGTATCCCCCGGTTCAGGAGCGATAACGTTTTCGTACAGCGCTCGCCGCACCAGAAGATCATCCAGGTCTACGAATTCCAGATGCAGGAAGTGGGAGAGCCGGCGGCCGATTGTAGATTTGCCTACATGCTTCAGACCGGTTAGCGCGATCGAATTGGGAGAGGTCACGCTATTTCTGCAATATTAAAAACTCTGAGTCCAACGGTGTAGGGCGGGATATCTGGTATCCCTGGAGATAGTCAACACCGATCTTCTCGAGGAGCGCCCGGGTACGATCGTCCTTTACGTACTCGGCGATCGTCTTCATGTTCATCACATGGCCGATGTTGTTGACCGCCTCCACCAGAGCGTAGTCGATCGGATCATCGGCAATATCCCGGACAAAAGAGCCGTCAATCTTAAGATAGTCCACCGGCAGATGTTTCAAATAGGCAAATGAAGAGAAGCCGTTGCCAAAATCATCCAGGGCAAATGAGACCCCCAACCCCTTGAGGCGCTTGATGAAAGATGTGGCTCGACTCATGTTTTCGATGGCGGTGGTCTCGGTGATTTCCAGGCAGATCTGTTTCGGATCTGCTGCGGAGCGTTCAATTAGGGTGCGAATATAGTCGAGCATCGACTCGTCCGCGATCGAGGCACCGCTCAGGTTAATACTCACCAGGGGGTAGCGCCCCTCGGCAGCAAACGCGTCTAACCGCTGAAAGGAGTTTGACAGAACCCAGCGGTCTACCGCCGGCATGAGATTGTACTTTTCCGCAGCCGGAATGAAGTCACCGGGGCTGATCAAGGAGTCGTCATCATCCAGCATTCTAATGAGTACTTCCAGATGCTCGTGGCTTTCTCCGTTAGTGGAGACGATCGGCTGCCCCCACAGCACGAATCGATTTCCCTCCAGCGCGTGGTTCAGCCGGGAGATCCACTGCATCTCGCCGCGACGCTTAAGAAAGGTATAATCGGCGGTTTCATACACTTTGATCGTGTTCCCGCCGGACTCCTTCGCCAGGTAGGATGCATCGTCCGCCGCGGCGAGAATGGTGTAGCCATCAGAATTGACCCCTGAGACCGGGACGAGCCCAATACTGGCGGTGATGTGAAAGGCGTTCTTCTGC
>JAWOCO010000242.1:0-6014 GCA_046483765.1 Alkalispirochaeta sp.
GATGGTGGTGACCAACGCCCCCGGCGCGGTGAATGCGGGTTTCCTACCGGGCGATCTGATGTTGATCAGCGACCACATCAAGCTGTTCACCGACAGCCCCCTGCGCGGTCCCAACATCGATGAGCTGGGGCCCCGCTTTAACGATATGAGTACCGCCTACACGCCGGAGCTCCGGCGGCTGGCCAAGCGCGTGGCCGGGGAGCAGGGTATCGATGTTCGGGAGGGCGTCTACGCCCACATGGCGGGCCCCAGCTTTGAAACTCCCGCGGAGATTCGCATGCTCCGTACCCTCGGGGCCGATGCGGTGGGCATGTCCACCGTGCCGGAGGTGATCACCGCGGTTCACGCGGGGCTCGGTGTCCTGGGGATCAGCGCCATTAGCAACATGGCCGCAGGCATTCTCGATCAGCCGCTCAACCACGAGGAAGTGATGGAGACGGGCCGCATGGTCCGCGATAAGTTTGTGGCGTTGGTAAAAGCGGTAGTGGAGGCGATGTGATGAGCGAGCCCAGTGTGAACAGTGCGAATATCGTGGATATGCCGGCCAACATCATCCGCGACGCCGCCCTGGCGGCGGAGGGCAACCGCAAGATCGAGTGGGTGCGGCGCAACATGCCGATCCTCCGCGGCCTGGAGGAGCGGTTCTCCCGGGAGCAGCCCTTTGCCGGGCTGCGGGCGGCGGTAAGCGTCCACCTGGAGGCCAAGACCGCCTACCTGGCGCTGGTGCTGGCTGCCGGCGGGGCGCAGGTATCCGTCACCGGCAGCAATCCGCTTTCCACCAAAGATGACGTGGTGGCGGCGCTCGCCGATCGCGGCCTCCACGTCTACGCCTGGCGCGGTGCCACCCGGGAGGAGTTTGAGCATCATCAGCTCACCGCCTTGCAGGTAACCCCCCACGTGGTGATCGACGACGGCGGCGATCTGGTGCACCACCTCCACGAGGGGGCCGCGCAGTACGCCGGCAGCTGTCTCGGCGGCTGCGAGGAAACTACCGCCGGGGTACTCCGCAATCGCGCCCGCGCTGAGGCGGGAAAGCTCAAATTCCCGGTGATCGCCGTGAACGATGCGCTCATGAAGCATATGTTCGACAACCGGTACGGCACCGGTCAAAGCACGATGGATGCGATCATGCGCACCACCAACCTGGTGGTCACCGGCCAGACGATCGTGATCGCCGGGTACGGCTGGTGCGGCCGGGGCATCGCCGAGCGCGCCGCCGGCATGGGATCCCAGGTGATCGTCTGCGAGGTGGACGAGGTGAAGGCGTTGGAGGCGGTGATGGACGGCTACCGCGTGATGCCCATGGCCGAGGCTGCGCGGCTGGGCGACTTCTTTGTCACCACCACCGGTGTGAAGGACGTGATCACTCCCGAGCACTTTGCCGTGATGAAAGACGGCGCGATCCTGGCCAACGCCGGTCACTTCTACGACGAGATCGCCCTGGATGCGCTCCGCGCACAGTCCGCGGAGACGGTGGAGGTGCGCGAGAACCTGCAGGGCTACCGCCAGAGCGACGGCCGCTGGATTAACATCATCGCCGATGGGAAGATCGTGAACATCTCCGCGGCGGACGGTCATCCGGCGGAGATCATGGACACCAGCTTTGCGGTGCAGGCGCTGAGCGCCGAGTACGTGGTGACCCACGCCGATGGAGCCCATGCTGCCGCGGGTGCGGGCGCGGGCGCCACCCGCCGGGACGCCGGTGACACCGCCACCCCCGCGGCGTCAGCACTTCCGGCGGAAGTGATTCCCGTGCCCCCGGAGATCGACCGCGCCGTGGCCCGCCTCAAGCTGACCGCCCTGGGGGTCAGCCACGATACGCTCACCGCCGAGCAGCAGGCCTACCTGGCGGATTTTGATAAGTAGGTGGCTATTACTTATCGCTCGTTAGGGCAAAGCCCCGCATAAACTGCTCCTGCAGAGCGATGAAAATGATCAGGGGCGGGATGATGGACACCAGGGCGCCGGCCATCACCTGCCCCCAGTACACGCCTTCTCCCACACCAATAATCAGGTTGAGTCCCACCTGTACTACCTGGCGTGATTCATCCCGGATGATCACTCGGGGCCACAGGTACTGATCCCAGACGTAGACAAATTGAATCACCGCCAGCGCCCCGATCGTGTTGGCGCTCATCGGCACCAGTACACGGAAGAGAAAGCTCCAGGGTCCGGCGCCGTCGATGCGCGCGGCATCGCCCAGATCCCGCGGAATCGAAAGGAAGTGCTGCCGGAAGAGAAAAATTCCCGTGGCGCTGGCCATGAAGGGCACGATGATCGAGCTGTAGGTGTTAGTCCAGCCCAAGCCGAAGGGCACCGGCTCAAACAGTACCCGCACCGGGTTTGATATCCACTGCAGGAACTCGCCGAGAGAACCCGGTGGTCGCAGCGAGATCATATCGAAGAGCCCGACGATGAGCACCTCGGTGGGCATCAGCAGCGTGAAGAGAATGAACCCGAAGATAAACGCCTTGAAGCGCACCTTGAAGAACACCAGCACCATCGCCGCCAGGATCGAGAGGATCGTCTTTCCCACCGTCACCGCCGTCGCGATCCACAGAGAGTTGGCGATGTACCGTCCCAGGTTCTGGTCGGTCCAGACGATCTCCAGGTTACGAAAGAACTCGGTGCCGGGAATCAGGCTGGGAGAGAGTACGTCTCCCCGCGTCTGAGTGGCTTTAATGATCGCAAAGAGGATTGGGGCGGCGATCAGAAACACGCTGATCGACAGCACTACGTGTACCCAGATCGGATCTCGTTTGGTGTACGTCCGCACGTCAGCCTCCCTCGTAATGGACGTTGGTACGTCCCAGCCGGAACTGTGCCACTGTGACTGACACCGCAAGAATCATGAGGATCACCCCCTGTGCGGCGGCCAGCCCCATGTTACTACTCCCGCCAAACCCATCACGGAAGATCTTCACGATCAGGGTGGTAGTGACCCCGGTGTTGTTGGCGATTCCCCGCCCCACCGGTCCCCCGGAGGTCAGAATGTCTATCAGGCCAAAGACGTTAAAGAAGCTGTACGCCAGATTGGTGAAGATCAGAAAGAACGTCATCGGACTCAACATGGGCACGGTAATCCTGAAGAAGCGGCTGATGCCGCCGGCACCATCTATCTCCGCCGCTTCGCTCAAACTGGGGGGCACGTTTTGCAACGCCGCTAGATAGAACACGATGTTGTAGCCCAGGTTCTTCCAGATCGCGGCGGCTACCACCACCCCAAATGCTAGTTGTGGATTATCCAACCAACGTGGTTTGATCCCGAAGAGTGACGAAAGCACCTGGTTGATCACTCCCACCTCGGGATTGAACATAAACAGAAAGATCGTGCCCGCGATCGCCGGAGATAGGGCGAAGGGCCAAATCAGCATGATCCGATAGAATCGCCCCCCGCGAATCGGCTTGGACGCGATCGTAGCCAGGACCATGCCGATCGCCACTCCTGGTCCAGTTACCAGGAGCGCAAAGAGCACCGTCTGGATCGTAGCCTGCCAGAACGCCGGCGCCTGCGGACCGAAAAAGATCGAACGAAAGTTCTCGATCCCCACAAACGCCCGGGTGCCCAGGATCAGGTTGCTCCGGTAGGTGCTGAGCACCAACGACTGAATGACCGGGTAGTAGAGAAACATCACCAGAATCAGCAATGTCGGAAAGAACAGTCCCCATCCGAGCAGGGGATGACGAAAGATGGGACGATAGGTCACGACACCTCCATATACGAAGGACCCTCCGCTCGCACGCGAAGGGTCCCAAAGTTGACAATTGTGTGATCATCCGCGGCACGGACCGGCTGACGCCGCCGGTCACGTCTGTCACGTCTGTCACGTCCATGACGCCGGTGACGCCGGTGACGCCGGTGACGCCGGTGACACCCGTGACGCCGCCGCACCGCGGTGCCTCCCGTTCGGCGCTACAAGTTGGCGTTATACTCGCGCAGACGGTCGTCGGCCAGTTCCTTGGCCTCTTCCATCGCCGCCTCTACGTCGGTGCCTTGCAGAACCTTCTGAATGGCCTCGCCCACAATCGTTCTGGTATCCAGGAAGCTGCCCATCAGCGCCCCGGCGGTGGCCGTATTGGGCATGGTGTTCAGCAGCTGATCAAACGCGGTGAAGGCGTTGGGATCTTCCTCGAACCAGCCCTCAGCTTCCAGGGCATCCACGGAGGAGTTGCGTACGGGATAGTAGCCGGTGAGCTTGTGCCAGCTCACCATGTTCTCCGTATCGGTCATGAACAGGACGAAGTCCCGGGCCGCCTCGAGCTCACGGGTGGGATGGCCGTCTACCAGCCAGACGCTGGCTCCTCCGATGACCACGCCGTTGCGCTCGACGCCATCGGCGATCGGCATCAGACCGGTACCGAGTTCAAACGAGCCCTCCACGGCGCTGGAGATGTTACCGAGATCCGCGGTGGAGGTGATATGGAACATCGCCTCTCCCTCTTGGAAGATCGCGTCACTGCCGCTCCAGTCTTCCAGCCGACCGGTGTAGGTGTACATGTCGTTCTGATTGAGCTCGTCGATCCAGTTCACGATGTTATAGGCGGCATCGCTGGTGAGATTGACCTCCGTGGCGAGTCCGCCGCGGCCGTTGTCGTTATTGACCAACGGAGCTCCCTGCTGCGCCATCCACTGTTCAAAAAACCAGGAGTGCAAGTTAAAGCCGATCCGTGCTCCCTCGACTCCGGCATCCTGCGCCTGTTCCAGCATCTCGATCACCTCGCCGTACGTCTCGGGAGGATTCTCCGGATCCAGTCCAGCCTGCTCCATCTTGTCCTTGTTGTAGTACAGGATCGGTGAGGAACTATTGAACGGAATCGAGTAGATCTGTCCGTCGATCGTGTAGTAGTTGAGCACCGGCTCGATGTAGTCATCCGCCGGAATGCCGCCGACTTCTCCCACCGGCTTAAAGATGCCGGAATCCACCGCGAGCTGGCTTCCTACTTCAAAGAGCTGTACCAGGTGGGGCGCATCTCCCTGGCGAGCGGCCAGGGCGGCGGCTTGCAGCGTTTCCCGGTACGAACCTTTGCGCTCGGTGACAACATTAAACTCGGGATTCATGGCGCTCCACTCCGCGGCCCGGTCCTCGATCCATCCCGAACGAGGGGCATCGCTGAAGGCGTGCCAGAACTGGATCTCCGTGGGGTCGTCGCTGGTGGGTTCCGCCTGGCCGGAGCCGAAGATAGCCGGCGTTGCCAGCATCAGAAACATAACGGTGAGCAGTACCGTTGATCGAAGGGTAGTCATAGGGAAATTCTCCTTTTCGCACATAGTGATTACGTACGTAGGAGATACCGGGCCGGTTAATTTCTGGTGAGCGGAGTGTGAGATCTCGATGAATCGATTACAAAACTGTAATCTTCTTGCAATGTCTCGGTAATCCCCGGAGAGTAGTACACACAAAACGACAGCTCGCGAGGTTTCGATGGTTGAGTTCGAATCAGTGGAAAAGGACTATGGAGATCTGAAGGCGCTCAAGGGGGTGTCATTCTCCATCCCCGCAGGAGGGATCGTGGGGCTGCTCGGTCCCAACGGTGCCGGTAAGACCACCTCCCTGCGGATCATGACGGGGTATCTCGAGCCCACCGCCGGCACGGTACGGATCGCCGGTGAGACCTTTACGCCGAACTCCGTGGAGCTCAAGCGGCGCATCGGGTACCTGCCGGAGTCGGCTCCCGGATACGGCGATATGCTGGCGTGGGACTACCTGATGTACGAGGCGCGCCTCCACGGGCTGGACGGGGCGGTGCGCGTGCCGGAGGTGATCCGCGAGGTGGGACTCGGTTCCCACGCCCATAAACCGATCCGGGAGCTCTCCAAAGGCTACCGCCAGCGGGTGGGTCTGGCGCACACGCTACTCCATGATCCGGAACTGTTGGTGCTGGATGGCATGATGGCTTATTTTGACATCTTGAAATGTTGGTAATGTAAAATATCTGTTACTACTTGGAAATGTTCCTGACAACGAACATTGAATATTATTTACCCACACTTTTATTCTATCTGTTTCTTCTGC
>JAWOCO010000341.1:0-5367 GCA_046483765.1 Alkalispirochaeta sp.
GCTCAGGGAGTCTTCACCAGCGGATTCGGCATGCGGGCGGATCCGTTCACCGGACTGCCCCGGTTTCACAACGGGGTCGACCTGGCCGGTCCCATCGGTTCTCCCATCCGTGCCGCCGCCTCGGGGAGGGTGGTCCATGTGGAGAGTCAGATCGGCAACTACGGTCGGTTCGTGATCGTTCGGCACCCCGATGGCTTTCAGACACTGTATGCGCACCTGCAAGACTTTGCAGTGCGCAACGGCCAGTCGGTTTCCCGTGGCCAACGCGTGGGCTCCATGGGCAACACGGGACGCAGCACCGGCCCTCATCTGCACTTTTCAGTTATTCACAACGGGCGCTTTGTTAACCCGTTGCGTTATCTCCATTAATCTGGTAAAGGTGGTGGTATGCGGAGATTAGTAATTACTTTGGTGATTCTGCTTGCAGTATTCTCGTTTATTAATGCCTACACTCCGGTGTAAGCGGCACTTCATAGCAACTCGCCGCTGCGTCCCGTCGGTGCGCAGCGTGGTCTGGAAAACCCGACCTAATTAGGTGGACGGTCCCACCCGTGGGCGGAAGGTCCCGCCCTAAATTCGGTGGACGGTCCCACCCGTGGGCGGAAGGTCCAGCCCTAAATTCGGTGGACGGTCCCACCCTTGGTCGGAGGGTCCCGCCCTTGGTCGGAGGGTCCCGACCTTGGTCGGAGGGTCCCGACCTTGGTCGGAGGGTCCCGCCCTTGGTCGGAGGGTCCCGACCTAAGCGTTTCGGCCGTGACAGTGCTTGTATTTCTTCCCGCTTCCGCAGGGGCACGGATCGTTGCGCCCCACCTTCGGAACTGAACGCTTAACCTGCACCTGCTGTGGCTGGCTTCCTTGCGCGCCCGATGTGGAAGGCGCTCTTCCAGCCGGTTCCCCCGCCGCACCACCAGCGCCCAAGAGGCTCATGTCGCGATGCTGCGCCGTACCACCGCCGGCGGTGACGGGCTTGCGCTCCTCCATGCCCTGCGCCTTAATGGCAAACATCCGCTTCGCGATACTTACACGTATACCGGCGAGGAGTTCATCGAACATCCGAAATCCCTCGAGCTTGTACTCCAGAAGCGGATTGCGCTGCGCGTAACCGCGCAGATATACCGCCTCCCGGAGCTCCTCCAGGTTCTCCAGGTGGTCCTGCCAGCGTTGGTCGATCGTGCGGAGGTACTCGATCCTCACGATGAAGTTAAACCGCTCCTTCCCGACGATCTCCTCTTTGTGGCGCATCTCGCTGCGCATGTCCGACAGGATCGATTCGGAGAGCTGCTCCGGACTGAGTTCGATGTAGGAGGCGGCGTCCTGGGAAGGAAAGTACAATAGTTGGTCCTGCAGCGTGTCAAAGAACTGCTGCAGCTGCGCCTCGGTGAACGTCTTGCCCACGTCGGTGGTTTCCAAGACCTCCGTGATTACGTCTTCAGCGGTGGCCAAGACGCGTTTCACCAGGTCGTCGTCCGCCATGATCGCATCCCGCTGTTCGTAGATCACTTTCCGCTGCTCATTGACCACGTCGTCAAACTCGAGGAGATGCTTACGAATATCGAAGTTGCGCTCCTCCACCTTGTTTTGAGCGCGCTCAATCGACTTGTTGATCAGGGAGTGGTTGAGCGGCTCTCCCGGTTCCAACCCGCGTTCCATGATGCCCTTCAGGTTGAACCGACCTCCGCCAAAGAGGCGCATCAAGTCGTCATCCATGGACAGGAAGAACCGTGATTCTCCCGGATCTCCCTGACGCCCACTTCGCCCGCGGAGTTGGTTGTCTATGCGCCGGGACTCATGTCGTTCGGTTCCCAGCACGTAAAGTCCGCCCAGCTCCCGGACTTCATCGTAGTCCGCGCGCCATTTGTCCCGCTCCTTCTGCAGGGCGGCGAGAAACTGTTCCTGGGAATGATCTTCCGGAAGGTTGCGATGCGCCCGAAATTCCGGGTTCCCGCCGAGCTTGATATCGGTACCGCGGCCCGCCATGTTAGTCGCGATCGTCACGGAGCTCTTGGCCCCGGCCTCGGCGATAATCAACGCCTCCCGGGCGTGGTTCTTTGCGTTGAGGATCTCATGGCGGACGCCGCGCTTGGTGAGATAGGAGGAGAGCTTTTCCGAGTGCTCGATCGAGATCGTTCCCACCAGCACCGGCTGCCCTTTGTGGTACAGCCGCTCGATCTCATCGGCGATCGCTTTGTACTTGTCCGCCTCAGAGATGTAGATCACGTCATCCTGATCTAAGCGTGCCAGGGGCCGGTTGGTGGGAATTACCACCACGTCCAGACCGTAGATCTTACCGAACTCCTTGGCCTCGGTCTCGGCGGTACCGGTCATTCCCGAGATCTTGTCGTACATCCGAAAGAAGTTCTGAAAGGTCACCGTCGCCAGCGTCCGGTTGCGTGCGGCCACCCGAATTCCTTCTTTGGCCTCTATCGCCTGATGAAGGCCGTCGGAATAGCGGCGTCCATGCAGGATGCGTCCGGTAAACTCGTCAACGATCTCCACCTTGCCGTCCGCTACGACGTACTGCTGATCCTTGTGGAAGAGCCGATGGGCGCGTAACGCCTGGGTGGCGTAATGAATGAACTCGAAGTTCTCCTGGTCGAAAACGCTACCGTCGATAATGTGTCGGGCCCGGAGCAACTCTTCGAGATGATTGAGGCCCTGATCGGTGAAACTGATCTTTTTGCCCTTCTCATCGACCTTATAGTCCCCATCCGGTTCTTCCGGGTAGTCGCCCGTTTCCGGATCCTTGGAGGATTCCTGCAGGCCTGAGACCACGCCATTCACCTCACGGTACTTTCCGGTGTCATCCTTGGTTTGACCGCTGATGATCAGGGGGGTCCGCGCCTCGTCGATCAGGATCGAATCGATTTCATCGATAATGCAGTAGGGGTGGCCGCGCTGCACCTTACTGCGCAGGTCGTAACGCATGTTGTCCCGGAGGTAGTCAAAGCCGAACTCGTTGTTAGTACCGTAGGTGATATCCTTACGGTAGGCCTCTTTCCGGGTGTCGTTGTCCATGGATGACACGATATATCCCACGGACACGCCGAGATAATCGAAAACGGGCCCCATCCAGCCGGCATCGCGCTCGGCGAGATAGTCATTGACGGTAATCACATGCAGTCCACGCCCGCTAAGGGCGTTGAGATACGCCGCAGCCACGGAGGAGAGTGTTTTCCCCTCTCCGGTCTTCATCTCCATGATCTTACCCTGATGGAGGACAACCGCCCCCAGCATCTGGACATCGTAGGGACGCTCCCCCAGGACGCGGCGAGCCGCTTCCCGGGCGACGGCGAACGCTTCCGGGAGGATGTCATCCATCTCCCCTCCCGCAGAGAGGGAGGTCCGCCACGTTTCCGTCTGGGTGCGCATATCCTCGCGGCTTAGGCCGAGAGCCCACGACTCCCGGGCGTTAATCGCATGAAGTATGGGAAGGAGTTGTTTGAGATCTGCATCGGATTTGGAGCCGAACACTCCCTGGATGAGCCGCTCGAGCATATGCGGCAAGGGTATACCGGCGGTGAACCAACGGTCAAGTTGACAGGTGCCGGGGGCGATGGATAGTATCAGCCGTTGTGGCGCATTTACGCTGGCACATCGGTCGGAGTTCCCGACTTGCCGTTCTTCTTCTCGTGGTGTGGGTGCTTGTAGCGTGCGAGCAGCAACAACCGGCATTTCTCGAGAGTGAGTCGCTGTTTCAACTGGAGATCGGACGTCTAGAAGATCAACTCGATCTGGTGAGCCGGGACGGAGTGATGCCCCGGGCGCAGACCTCGATCGCGATGCAGGATGGTATGCTGTATGTCGGTGACGGTGCGGCCAACAAGATCATGGAGTTTTCCTCCTACGGTGATCTGGTACGCTTGATCTACCACCCTGACCAAAATCCTGTACCGGTCACCCTGGGTCAGGCCGGAAGCGTGGGCGAGTCCGGATTGACCCGCATTGCCACCCCCTACCAGTTCAGTCAGTTGGGAAACATCGCTGTTGATTCTCGGCGGCACGTCTACGCGGAGGACCGCCTCTCCGCGGAACGGTCGATATTCGATGAGGATCTGGGAGTACAGCTGAACCGGACGATCGTGCGCTTTGATGACAACGGTGAGGCGCTCGACTACCTTGGGCAAGAGGGCGTGGGGGGAACGCCGTTTCCCTTTATCGAGCAGATGCAGATCACGCTGCGGGACGAACTGGTGGTAATCACCGGCACCACCAACGCGAAGCTCGTCTATATGTTTACCCCCTCCGGCGAACAGATTTACAACGTTCGGGTCGGCCTCGACCGCTTGCCGATTCCCTCCGAGGACGATGATGCGATCGCCGTCCTGGACGGGATGGTAGCCGGTGTTGATCAGTACCGACTGTACCTCAAGATCTCCTACTACCGTACTGAAGTCGCTGAAGACACCGGTGAAGAGTTCGGCATTAGTTTCGATCACAGTCGCTTATACTGGCTGGATCTCGAATCCGGACGGTACGAGGGATACGTGGAGCTCCCCCAGGGGTCGGCGGACGGGGGAGACTCCCACTATGAACTTGTCGGTGTTGCCCGCGACGAGCAGATCTTTCTTCTGGCCCGGCAGGACGTGGGCCGCACGCGGCTGGTCATTATGAATGACGAGGGCCGGGTATTGCGTCGTCGGGTTCTCAACGTTCCCGAGATGCAGCTCGTGCTCCGGCGATTCCACTTGTCCCAGTCAGGGGTGCTCACCGGGTTGCTGGGGTTCACAGATCGCGCCGATCTGGTTTGGTGGCGTTCAGACCGATTGTTGCCCGAATCTTCCGGAGAGACTGATGCAAGCCGCTGATCGGATCGTCACCGCCGCCGAAATGACCGAAATTGATCGCCGCGCTCAGGAGGAGTTTGGAATTCCTGGAATGCTGCTCATGGAGAACGCCGGGCAACGTGCGTGGTCCCTGCTCCGTGATCAGATCAGCGATTCTGGCTCCTCCGCGACGCCACCGCGGATCGTGTTCATCGCGGGTAATGGAAACAACGGTGGTGACGCACTAGTCATGGCGCGGCAGGCGCGGATCGAAGGCGCCGCCCAGGTTCTGATTATCACCGTGGCAGAACAGCTCAAGGGGGCCGTGCGGGACCACTGGCAGATCCTGGAGCGTCTCGGGGCGCGCCGTATCGTCTGGAGCGACGAGCAGAATGCCGCACGCGCGGCGCTCCAGGGTGCGGACTGGATCGTTGATGGAATAGCCGGTACCGGCCTCTCGGGAGTACTTCGGGAGTCCGGAGCCTCGCTGGTGCAAGAGATCAATCAGAGCGCTGCTCGGGTGGTTGCGGTAGACGTGCCCTCGGGGCTGCGGGATGGATATCAAGCCCCGGATCCGGTGGTGCGCGCCGATATCACTATTGTC
>JAWOCO010000348.1:0-2761 GCA_046483765.1 Alkalispirochaeta sp.
ATCCGCAGCAGCCGCAGATCGTGATCAACCGCCGGGGTCGCGGGTACCTGGTAGAGTAGAAAAATGTTACCTAAATGTTTCTTGTGGGAATCTCACCGCCGACTCACACTGTAGCAACAGATTCAGGTCACAAACCTAATAGGAGGTCCCTACATGAAACGAATTATCAGTGTTCTGATCATTCTGGCTCTGGTTTCCGGCGCAGTTGTCGCGTCCGGTCAGGCGGAGCCCAGCCAACGCGTTACCGCGTACACCACCCTCGACGAGGAACTGGCGCGCGAGGTCTTCGCGGCGTTCACCGAAGATACCGGTATTGAGGTCGACTGGGTTCGGCTGTCCACCGGCGAGGCGGTGGCACGAATCGAGGCGGAGCAGAACAACCCGCAGGCCAGTGTATGGTACGGCGGTGTTGGTCTGGGACATATCGAAGCCAAGCAGAAGGGTCTCACCACCCCTTACGAGTCCCCGGCGGCTACGATGGACGATCAGTTTCGCGACGAAGACTGGTACTGGTCGGGCATTTACGCCGGTCCCCTGGCGTTTGAAAGCAACGTGAACATGCTGGACCGCTACGATCTGGACGCTCCCACCAGTTGGGAAGACCTCCTGGACTCCGGCTTTGAAGGTCAGCTGCAGATGGCAAACCCCGGCTCCTCCGGAACCTCCTACAACGTGCTCGCCACGATGGTGCAGATCCTCGGTGAGGATGCGGCCTTCGAGTACATGCAGGAACTGGACCGGAACATCACCCAGTACACTCGCTCCGGATCAGCCCCGGGTCGGAACGCGGCGATCGGTGAGATCACCGTAGCGATCGGATACGCCCACGACGGTGTACGCCTAATCGCCGAGGGCTATCCCCTGGAACTCACCTTCCCCAGTGAAGGCACCGGGTACGAGATCGCCTCGATTTCGATGATCGCCGGCGGTCCTGAAGATGAGCGGGAAGCGGCGGAAGCGCTGATTGACTGGTCCCTGAGCGAGCGGGCGGCGGAGCTCTACGCCACGAAGTTCGTGGTCCCCTTTGTCGACGTACCCCTGGCCGATGGCGCAGTGCCGATCTCCGAGGTCAATACGATCGACCAGGATGATGTCTGGGCGGCAGCCAACAAAGAGCGGCTGGTGAACAAGTGGAACGAGCTGATCGGTAACGACGCAGTCACCGAGTAGCTTTTGCTGTAGTCGCTCCCCCGGTATGCCGGTTGCCAGATGCACCGGCGGTATCGGGGGAGCGTTTCTTTTCTTAATCCATCTTCCGAATTCTAAACGGTCAGGAGGACCCACCGATGGCACAGAACCAGGGCGGTTCCATTATCGGACGTGAGTGGGGATTGCGGGCGACGATTATTCTCGTCTTCGCGCTCCTCGGTCTCTTCATTCTCTATCCCATATTCTCCGTCCTCAGAATGAGTCTGACCCCGGACGGTGGATTCTCGATGGAGGTATACCGCTCGATCTTTGATCACGCGCGCTACTTCCGCTCGATTCGTAACAGTGTGATGCTCGGGGTGATCGTGGCAACGTTGGCCACCACCATCGGGTTCATTATGGCGTTTGCCATCGAACGGTTGCGGATTCCGGGGCATCGGATGTTCCGTTCTCTGGCGATTCTGCCGATCATCTCGCCACCGTTCATGTTTGCGCTGTCGGTCATTCTGCTCTTTGGTCGCAGCGGACTGATTACGCGGCACATTTTCAACCTGGATGTGGGTACGATCTACGGCCTCCGGGGCCTCATCCTGGTGCAGACGGTCAACCTCTTTCCCATCGCCTATATGACGCTCTCCGGGATCCTCAGGGGAATCGATCCCGACCTGGAAACGTGTGCCCTCAACTTAGGGGCGCGACGGACGCACGCGTTTTTCACCGTGACACTTCCCCTGGCGATGCCCGGAATTCTCGCCTCCTGGCTGATCGTATTTGTCACCTCCATGACCGACTTCGGAAACCCGATTATTATCGGCGGCGATTTTGATGTGCTCTCGGTACGGGCGTACCTGGAGTTCACTGGTATGGGTAACTTGCCGCGGGGCGCGGCGCTGGCGATTCTGCTGCTTACCCCGACGGTGCTGTTTTTCATGCTGCAGAAGCGGATCATGAACAACCGTTCCTACCAGACGATCACCGGTAAGGCGGCGCGACGCAACATGCTGCCGGTACCGGCGGTGGCGCGAATCGGCTTTGCCACGTTTGCCGCGCTGTTGTCGCTGTTTGTGATCATGCTCTACGGCACGATTATCGCCGGTAGCTTCATTCAGCTCTGGGGAGTAGACTGGAGCTTCACCTGGCGTCACTTCGCCTACAGCTGGGATGTGGGGGCTACCACCATGGGACGCACGGTGTTGCTGGCCCTGATCTCCACCCCGATCACCGCCTTTTTGGGTATGATTATCGCCTTTCTCGTGGTGCGGCGGCGGTTTGCCGGGCGCCACTTCATGGAACTCTTGGCGATGCTCAGCTATGCGATTCCCGGTACGGCGATCGGTATCGGCTACGTCCTGGCGTTTAATGATGCTCCCTTCCGTTGGTCGGGGACCGCGTTTATTCTGGTTACCGCGTATGTGTTTCGCAACGTTCCCATCGGCGTGGAGGGCGGCATCGCCGCGCTGAAGCAGATCTCCTCGGAGATCGAGGAGTCTTCCACCAACCTCGGGGCCAACAGCTCGTACACGTTCCGTACGGTGACCTTGCCGCTGATCCGGCCGGCGTTTTTTGCCGGGGCTACCTTCGCCTTCGTTCGCGCCATGACCGCAATCAGCGC
>JAWOCO010000369.1:0-3321 GCA_046483765.1 Alkalispirochaeta sp.
GCAGAACTCCTGCGCCCCCTGCTCTTCCGTGCGCCGCCGGATCACCACCGTCTTCTCCCGCCGGGAGAGCAACACCGCGGCTCCGGAGTCCCCGGCAACCGAGACCTCCTCAGAACTGACGACGGCTCCCCCCTCCTTCCGAAACACATGGCCCCGCATGCCTCCGGTATCATCGCTACGAGCGATAAACACGGCCCGAAATCCGTCGGAAAAGCAGATATTTGCGGTGGCCGCGTCTAACTCGTCCAAGGAACTGAGCTCATCATAGCGCGTTATCAGGTCCTCGGTGGCATCGTGAACGGTGGTCAGCCGTTGGCGCGTTTCCTCGCGGGCCGTGACGTTTTGCAACCACACCAGCCACCATGCGCCTGCATGCACCGGCACGGCGCTGATCTCAAACCATCCCACCAGCGTGTCGGAGAAGCAGGTGAAACTCTCCGCGGCGGCGCTGGTGAGCACGCGGTCGAGATCGGGACACGCCGGGGTCAGCACCAGGTCGTGGAGCCGTCGTGCACCACTGCGGGCAACGGTCTCCTTACTCCGGCCGGCGGCGGCCATAATCACGCCCTCCCGATCTACCACCAACGCCGGATCATGGCGTTCCGCCGGCAGTTGCAGCAGGAGCCGGTTATAACGATCCCGATACTTCACCGTGGCCTTGGAGAACGACTGCACCACGATTGGCGTGAGATACGGAAGCACCGAGGCCCACGGCACGTTGCCCTGCCCCACTTGAATAATGAGTCCCACCAGCCCGGCGATCAGATAGTTGATCGGCGAGGAAAGCTCGACTCCCAGATACCACCAGAACGATCGAATCGGATTTCTATGCATATGCACGAAATGTAATCCAGGTTGTCCTCGTTTTGCTACCGGGGATATACTCCGCGCTATGCATTCGACCAGGCGCTTTCGTCTCGATCCCGAGGTAGCGCGTTTTTCCGTATCCCCCGAAGAAATCGGGTCTGTAGATTCTCGCCCCGTCCCCCGCACTCCCGGAGAGGTCATCGGCCAGCCGCGAGCGATAGAAGCGCTCAAACTGGCGGTGGCAATTCGAGCCAAGGGCTATAACGTCTTCGTGGCGGGCCTGTCGGGCACCGGTAAGCGCAGCACCGTGCTCCGGTTTCTCAAGGAGCAACCGTTTCAGAGTGAACGCCTGCGGGATATCGTGGCAGTGAACAATTTTTCGCAGCCGGACCGGCCCCACATCCTCTACTTCTCTCCCGGGGATGGGGCGCGGTTTCGCCGACGGATCGGGGATACGCTGAGCGCGCTCCAGGAACAGCTTCCGGCGGCCATGGAGCAGGGGCCGCACCGGGAGCAGCGGGACGCACTCATGGCGGAGGCGGAGCAGCGCGAAAACGAGAAGATCAACGAGTTTGAGCAGTACGCCAACCAGGAAGGCTTTACGATCGTTCAAATCGGCGAACAGGCGGAACCCCGCAGCGACCTCGCGTATCTGGTGAACGAAAAACCGATTCCCATGGATGAGCTCGGGGAGCTGGTGGAACAGGGCACACTCACCGACCGCGAGTGGAACCAGCTCCGTCGACGCTACTACCAGCTCATGGACGAAATGAACCGCGTCTTCGTTGCTCTCCGCGGTGATCGAATCGGGACCGAAACGCGCCTGCGCGAGCTCCAGCGAGCGGCGGCGGCGCCGGTGGTGGAAGAGGCGATCGATAAGGTGCGCAACGACTTTGTGGGTGAGAGCATCATGAATCACCTGACCCGCATGAGCGAGGACATCTCGGAGAACCTGGTGCTGTTCCTTCCGGAAGATCCGGAGAAGGAACAAGAACGGCAGATGGAGCTCCTCAGGTACGGCGTAAATGTGCTGGTAGACCACTCCGAAACACAGCAGACCCCCGTGATCTTCGAAAGCCGTCCCGACTACCACAAGATCTTTGGAACCCAGGAGCTGAATCCCGATTATGAGGGGCGCCACGGATTTTTATCGCTCCGCGGCGGAAGCCTGCTCTCCGCCAACGGAGGCTTTATCGTGCTCCGAGCAGAGGACGTCCTCAGCCAGGAAGAGGTATGGCACGGGCTCAAGCGCGCGATTCAGGACGAGGTCACCGAGATCCGTTCCGCCCCCACCCCGTACGGCCCCCCTATGCAAAGCCTGAAGCCGGATCCCATCGAGGTGGATGTAAAAGTGATCCTCATGGGTAGCGAGCACATCTACGACCTCCTCTTCTACCAAGACGAGGAGTTCGGCAAGCTCTTTAAAGTGCTTAGCGAGTTTGACTCCGTCATGGAGAACACCCCTGAAACGCGCCGCGCCTACGTGGATTTTATGCACATGATGACCGAGGAGGAGGGACTACTCTCGGCAGATCAAGACGGGATGGCGGCGATCGTGGAGTACGGCGTCCGACTGGGAGAGTTTCGCGACAAGCTGAGCACCCGTTTTTCGCTCATCGCGGACTTGCTCCGGGAGTCGAGCCATTGGGCCCACCGCGCCGGTCGAACTACGGTGGATCGGGAGGCGGTGGAACAGACGCGGGAGATGCGCCGCTTCCTGCACAACCTGCCGGAAGAGAAGTACGACGAACAGATCTCCTCGGGGGAGATGATTCTGCAGGTGCAGGGCACGCGAATCGGGGCGATCAACGGTCTGTCAGTACTGGACCGCGGCTACTACGCCTTTGGCCGTCCCATGCTCATCACCGCCCGGGTGGCACCGGGTACCGATGGTATTATTAACATCGAACGGGAGAGCGGTCTCTCCGGCGAGCTACATGATAAGGGCGTCTACATAATTCACGGCTTCCTGCAGGCCACCTACGCCACCGATTTTCCCCTGGCGGTGAACGCCAGCATCGGCTTTGAACAGAGTTACGCCGAAGTGGACGGCGACTCCGCCTCCTCCACCGAGGTGTACGTCCTGCTCTCGGCGATCGGAAACCTTCCCCTCCGGCAGGATATCGCGGTCACCGGCAGCGTGAACCAATTCGGTCAGATTCAACCGGTGGGGGGAATCAGCGAAAAGATCGAAGGGTTCTACGCCACCTGCCGCCTGATGGGTCTCACCGGAGAGCAGGGGGTGATTATTCCGCGGACCAACATTCAGAACCTAATCCTTTCCCGGGAGGTGCAGGACGCGGTCGATTCGGAGACGTTTCACATCTACGCCGTGGATACCGTGGACGAGGGAATCGAAATCCTCACCGAGAAAGCTGCGGGAGCGCGCCAGGCCGACGGCCATTTCCCCAAGAACTCGGTCAACGGCATCGTGGAGCGGCGTCTGCGTCAAATGGCGGCCCAAGTGAAAGACTTCTCTTAGTCGTTGCGCGGGAGCGGGTGACGCGTCTATAC
>JAWOCO010000372.1:0-5574 GCA_046483765.1 Alkalispirochaeta sp.
TTTCCGGAAGACTTGTGCTGCGCTGAGAATGAAGACGTTTGCCTCCTCTGCTTTCATACGGCGATCCTTTCTGTATGAGGTTGCGGGATAGTAATCGTGAAGCGGGTTCCCCGTCCCCGACGCGTACCGATAGTCAGTTTTCCTCGGACGGAGTGCAGGGATTCCCGTACCGCCGGTAGACCTTCACCGCGACCGGAAACGGCCGACACAGATGAGGCTGTGGAAAAGCCATCGCGGAAGATCAGTCTTACCAGCTCCGCGGCGTCCACCTCAGCATCGGTCTCGATGAGATTCTGCTCGACGGCGCGCCTCTTTACAGCCTCAAGGTCGATACCCGCCCCATCATCCTCGAGATCGATCCGAATCGCGCCGCCGTCCTCCCGTGCGCGCATACGGATACGGCCTTCCTGCGGCTTGCCCGAGTCCTCCCGCTGCCGAGGACGTTCTATCCCGTGGTCCACCATGTTTCGGACCAGATGCGTCACGGAATCCACGATGACCGGGTATACATCGAGATCCACCGCCACGTCCCCAACCTCACACTCAACCACCGCCGCTCGTTTGCCGCGTTGTCGCGCCAGGTCACGAACGAGGGTGGAAATGCGTGACTCCATGGCGCCAACGGGAACCATCGTGAGCTCCCGCAGTCGATCATTGACCGCGGGTGTAGCGGGGCCGGCGGCCTCAATGGCGTCCCGCAGCGCATCTATTCGGTGACGCGGTACGATCACTGTCTGGTCAGGAGAGACCCAATCGGAGCCGAGATGTTCTTCAATCATCGCGATGTCTGCATCATACGCCGCCTGCAGCGCTGCAACACCCTCTGCTATCGGTGGTGTCTCGGACAAGAGCGCCGAATCCGCGATGCTCTGCTCCAGTTCGTGCGTGGTCTGCGCCGTTCGCCTCAGCTTGAGGAAGCCTGCGTTGGCCTTGAAGGTGTGTAGGCGGCGAAGGAGCTGCTCGAAGGCGTCCCCATCTGAGTCGGGCACACCGTCAGCGACGGCGTTCTCCAAAGACGAGAATACACTTTGCGCCTCTTCCATGAGTCCGGTGAAATCCGAGTGGTGTTCCACCACAGCCAGAAGCGTCTCTCTCAGTTCGTTCTGTTCACTGATCCGGGCCTCAAGCTGTTGCTGTTCGGTGATGTCCTGAAGAGAACACATGACCGTCTCCGGATCAATTTGTCGGAAGTCAAGCCGAACCGTCCGGCCACCAACCTGAACCGTCTCATCGAGCAGCTCGAAAACGACCGAAGGGTGGGAGGTTCCGTCGAACACAAGGCGCAGAGCGTCGCGGAACTCCTGCCGATCTTGGGTTGTATCGTACAGGATCTCGGCCACGTCACGCCCAGCAATCTCTTCTCCGAAGATCGTCTCACATTCCCGGGAGTACTCCGGCCTGATTCGAAAATCTCTTCCGAACGAGAGGAATCCCTGGCCCGAGAAATCCAAGAGGCTCTGGATAGAACGAGTCCGCTCGCGGACGTGTGCTTCCAGTGTACGGTTGGCGGTATCCAGAAAGCGTGTGCCCGTGATCAACCCCGCCATCGCAACTACTACGAGCAGCGCCACTGCAGTAGACGTGAAGTATACCGTTTGTTGCACCGCTTCTTGCGTGTCGGTTTCGATGTTCTCTACGAGGGACTGTAGGTTTTCTGTGACGAAGTAGTTGAGACTCACCGTGGCGTTGTGCATACGCCGCTGCAGCGTGCGAATAAACGCGAGCTCCTGATCCTGGACGCTCGTGTTGGCGGAGGAATCGATCTGACGCAATTGAAACGCCATATTGTCGATACCGGTGGGCGTAATTATACCTCGAATCTCGCCGGATAGGATTTGCTCCAGTTGAGTAGTCGCTTCCGAAAAGAGCTCTGAGGCGTTCTCCCAACCGATCCGGACCGAATCAACACCATCCTCGTCGATCTCCACCTGCTGTAGAGCTGGGTGTTCCGTAACAGTCCTGATTCCATCGTCGGTGGCTTGAATCGAATCTTGCCATCGTTGGAAGAACGGTTGGAGCCGTTCCGCGGTACTCGAAACCTGTGATGTATCAACCAGAAGCTGATAGGTACGTGCAACGGTGGCTTGCGTTTCTAACTGTAAATCGCGAAGCTGGTTTACCCGTTGTACTGACCAGAATGCTCCGTATCCGCCGATCGCAAGCACTACGATTGATACCAGCACCATATACCGAACTCGTTGCCGGACGTTCACGCGCTACCTCCCTGCGCCATGAGACATGCTCATGAATTGTGAAAACGATCCTTACATACGAGCAGCCACTGCTTATCGAGATGGGCCGGCTACTTGCGGTAGCCTAACCCGAGTTCGGTGATCTCGCAAGTGTTGTCTACCATTTGTCCAACCGGGGGTGCCCTGGATGTGCCCCGTATGCCTCACGGGTCGCGTTGACTGCTTGAAGGCGGCGCGGTTCAGTATAAGTTGTTGTTGAGAAAAGACATAAAAAAACCGTCCGGCCCACGGACCAGACGGGGAAAGCATCTCCTGGGGGAATTGAACCCCCGTTGCCGGGATGAAAACCCGGTGTCCTAACCACTAGACGAAGGAGACATACGAGTCGGCAATCTATCGAACAGAGCGCTCTGCGTCAAGATGCCGGTGCTGAGCCGCACTGGGTTCGAACCAGTGACCCACGCCTTAAAAGGGCGTTGCTCTACCAGCTGAGCTAGCGGCCCGTTGTGTGTGTGCGGAAAGATACCGGCGAGAGCGGGGCCTGTCAAGCCGCAGAACCGGGGGACCTGCGCAACAGATCAGAATCGCAGGGCAAACTCCAGGGCTGCACCGCCCACCTGCTGATCACCGGGATAGCGGCCGAACTCCTGGCTGAACAGGGCAAACTGTACGTCGAGAAACATCAGGTCCATACCGGTACCGAAGGTGAAATATCCCTGGTTCACCCCAAACCGCAGGTCGAAAAACCGCAGCAGGGTGAGTTCGGTGCCCATGTGCAGCCGCGTCCAGAAGGAGCGAGGACGATCGGGATCGAGGTCGGCGGCGCCAAAGGGATCGGTGATCTGCACGTGCAGCTCCGGATCGACGAAGGCGGAAATTGCTCCCAGATCAGGCTGCCAGGCGGCGCCCAGGCTGAGCTCCATGGGAATGATATACGTCTCGGATACGTACTCCGGATCATCTTCACTGGGTGCTGAGGGCAGGCCGCCGGAGCCCAGTGCGGAAAAGACGTCACTGAGCGAGTTGCGGGAGTACTGCATATTGGTGTTGAACAGATTTCGTAGCTGCAGCCCCACCGAGAAGTCTCGATACCCGGCGAGGAGCCCGGCATCGAAGGCCACTCCCCACCCGTTGAGCGCGTTGATCGAGTTCAGTAGATCGCCGTCGTCCTCTCCGTCGCCCTCACCGGTATCTACACCGGTGAACTGAGTTATCAGGTCAGCGGCGGTGTCCGATCCGACCAGGGAGGTGATCCGCAGGTTGGGACGGAGCGCTCCGCCCAGGGACAGGTCCACCGGTCCCAACTGGAAGGGGTGCGCGTAGCCAAAGACGAGGGAAAACTGGCTGGTAATTTCACCTTCCAATCCCAGCGGAAAGGTATCACCGTAGAGATAGCTGTCGGTGGCGATATTCATCCCCACACCGATTCCGTTGCCCACATATCCGAATCCCAGCGCCGACCCCACGCCAAACCCGTTGGTGGTGAACTGCTCGCGCAGATTATCAATGATCAACTCGTCCCGACTGACCTCTTCGCCGTCGCTACTGTCGGAAGAGATCTCTTCTCCTCCCAGCGCCCCGATCGTCGGCAGCAGCAGGTCGGGCCGGCTATGCACCCAGACGCTCAGGGAGGGAAGCGTCACTTCCGGTTCCATGGTGCGCGCCAGGCCGGCGGGATTGGTAAACAGACTGCTATACCCCTCGGCCACGGCGGTATACGACCCGCCCTGCCCGAGGATCTCCGGCGAAAGCGGATAGAAATCCTTTTGGCGCACCGTTTCTGCAGGAAGGACGACTGCTCCCATCGCCAGCAGCAGCCCTGCAGTGACCAACCGGAGCCGAGTATTACGCATCGCTGTCAAAGAACCCATCCAGGCCACCCGCCTTGAGAATATTGTTAAAAGCCGATCCGTCACTATTCGCGCCATCGTCCCCGCTCAGCGGATCAGTATACCCAGCGTCGCCCACCGTTCCATTAGCAATACGCTCCGCCAGGTCACCAGACCCATCCGCGTCCTGGTCCACGATGTTGCGCACCACCATTGCCACCGCCGCCTTTTGGGCCACTTCGGTCATGTTGGTGCCGTCAGGTGTGTTGTCAATGGTTCCGTCACCGTCCTCATCTTTCAGAGAATCTCCCAGCGCATCATAGGCGTCGGCGGCGGCCACCATGTCATCGAGAATTTTCTGAATCGCTTCCGGATCGTCCTTGGCGCTATCGGGGATGATCTGGTCCAACAGTTGCCCGGGATCACTGAAGCTATCGGCCCCCTCGCTGGAGGTGAGCACGTCGGCCACGTTGTTAATCGTCTCCCCGGAATCCGCGCCGCGCAGTGTCACATCAGCTGCAAGTACGGCAGCGCGCTGCCGCGTCTCTTCGTCAACGTCCGGATTGTCATACACGGATTTCAGGGAGCCGGTGAGGTTCGTCCGGTCAGTATCGCTGAGATCATCAAAGAAGCGCGAACTGCCGGCGGCATCATCCACGTCATTCACGAAATTATCGGCATCTTCCCCGGACACGCGCCCTTCATCATCGGTGTAGCGGCTGGCCAGATCCGACGCCGAGGGAGGGCCGTCAAAATTGGTAAACATGTTTCCCGTGAACAGATTGCTGCAGCCGCTTATTACCAGCAGTACCGGCACTACCAGCACCGTCACCACCACCCGGCGGCGGATTGTTCCATACATAGTACTCTCCACTATCGACAAATATAGCACCCCGGATGAGTTACTACCGTGATTGAGATCTACCGATTCAACCGGCCACGCGCTCGAGACCGCGCTGGGCCTCGATAAGGTTGGGATTGCGATCGAGAGCTTCCCGATACGCCTCGGCGGCGTACTCCGGAGAACCTGCCATCTCGCGGGCATATCCGAGGCGGGCCCACCACTGGGCACGACCACTCTCCAGGAAAACTGCGGTCGTGAGGGCGATATCTGCGTGGTGATACTCTTCCAGGCGCAAGTGAACTTCGCCCATGACGTAGTAGACTTCATCGATAAGGCTGCCGGCGGGGGCCACGGCGGCGTAGTTTTGCAGGTATTGGAGCGCCTCGGTGTCATTACCCAGGCGGAAATGAGACTCACCGACGATGTTCAGCAAGCGGTGGTCGAACCGGCTCACCTGAAGCCCTTGAAGGCCCGCCTCCAAGGCGTCTTCATGGCGATTGAGTGCCAGGAGACTCCAGCCGAGTACCGTGTAGGCATCCAGATTGGCGGGATTCTCCGCCAGCTCTTCCCGTGTGACCTCTACCGCCTCCTGGAACCGGTCCTGCCGGTAGAGTTCCAGGGCATCGGCGCGATCCTGCGCGGAGATGGAACTCACTGCTACAAGCACGAACACCAGGATCCCACTGAGACGGGCAACACTGCGAGCGGC
>JAWOCO010000415.1:0-8132 GCA_046483765.1 Alkalispirochaeta sp.
ATTCAGTAGGGGGAACCGCGTATGATGCGATCACTGTATTCAGGAGTTTCCGGACTCCAAAACCATCAGGTGCGGATGGACACCGTTGGTAATAACATTTCCAACGTCAACACCACCGGGTTCAAGCGCGGTCGGGTTAATTTTCAGGACCTCATCTCACAGATGCGTCAGGGACCGGCGGAGCCGAATGAGCGCGTCGGTGGCGTGAACCCGCAGCAAGTGGGCCTCGGTATGCAGGTAGCCACGATTGACACCCTCCATGAGCAGGGCTCGCTCCAGACTACCGGGGTAAAGAGTGACATGGCGATCCAGGGCGCAGGGTTCTTCATGATGCGTGCCGGCGACGAAAATTTCTACACCCGGGCTGGGTCCTTCGGTGTGGACTCGGAAGGCATGCTCGTAAATCCTGCCAACGGTATGCGGGTACAGGGATGGAACTCAGAGACAATCGACGGTGAGACGTTCATTAACACCTCAGCCTCCGTGGAGGATCTGAATATTCCCGTCGGCAGCAAAGACCCCGCCCAGGCGACCTCGGAGGTCTTTCTGGCGTCCAACCTCAACAAGAATACGCCGGTCATTCCGGAAGACGCCACCGACGGTCAGATTCAGGATGGCACCTGGACGGTGGAGTACGACATTTACGACTCCTTCGGGAGCACCCGGACGCTACGTATTGACTTCACCCGGAACCCTGATGCTGAAAACCAGTGGATCGGAACGGTGACAGTCGACCCCGAGGCGGATGGTGGGTTGCCACAGAACGTTGGTGTTGGTGGAGTTGATTCCGCCGATGGACAATCCTTTATCGTGGAGTTCGCCAACGACGGTACACTTCAGTCGGCGCAGAACCCGGAGGGTGGCCTGGCGGACGATGGTATGGTCGAGGTTGACATCAGCTACGAGGTGCCGGAAACCAGTATCCCCGTGGATCCCGATACAGGATTGCCCCAGGAAGGTCCCGTGGAACAGACGTTCACGTTGAGTCTGGGCGAACAGGGCAGCTTCGTGGATTCCATGACCCAGTACGCTTCGGAGAGCTCCACCAAGGTCTTCAGTCAGAACGGGTTCGGTATGGGATATCTCGAAGATTACCGCATCGACTCCAACGGGATCATCACTGGAATCTTCTCCAACGGAAACAACCGTGAGCTGGGACAAGTTGCCCTGGCATCGTTTCGCAATCCCGGTGGATTGGAAAAAGCCGGTGACACAACTTTTGAAGAGTCCTTGAACTCAGGCCTGGCGGATATCGGTACCGTGGGAGTAGCCGGTAAGGGTACGATCATGTCCGGGGCTCTGGAGATGAGTAATGTTGACCTGGCCGAGCAGTTTACCGACATGATCGTAACTCAGCGAGGGTTCCAGGCCAATAGCCGGACGATCCAGACCACCGACCAGATGCTTCAGGAAGTCTTAACACTCAAGCGGTAATGGGAGTACCTTAGCCGGAGATGATCCAAGTTACCAGACTTGACGGGCGCGAGTTCTATCTTAATCCTCACCAGATCGAGTATATAGAGCTCAACCCCGATACTACGCTGATTATGCTCTCGGGGAAGCGCCTCATCGTACGTGAGGACTACGAGACGATCCTGCAGCGGATCATCGCCTACCGCCGCGAAATTGGTGCGTTCAAGAACGAGGAGTAAGACCGGATGGATCTTGGAACGATATTAGGCATCATAATCGGAATGGTCATGGTTACCATGGGTATTATACTCGGTGGTGTAGGAATCGGACCATATCTGAGCTTGGACTCCGTCCTCATTACGATCCTCGGGTCTTTTGGAGCGATGATGATTGCCCAACCGCTGAGCCGGATGCTGGGCATCATGAGTTACCTGAAGCACATCTTCTACGTGACCTCCTGGAACGAAGAGGAGCTGATCAGTCAACTGGTGGGTTTTTCCGATCGTGCCCGGAAAGAGGGGCTTCTGGCGTTGGAAGACAATCTGGACTCCGTGGAAGACGAGTTTATGCGCAAGGGCATTCAACTGGTGGTGGATGGTACCGATCCGGACATCATCAAGAGCATCCTCTACGCTGATCTGAATCAGCTCCAGTCCCGCCATGAAATCGGCATCAAGATCTTCGATGACTGGTCTAAGATCGCACCGGCCTTCGGAATGATCGGAACGCTGGTTGGTCTGATCGCGATGCTCGGAAGTATCGGTGGTGACACCGCCGCCATCGGCCGTGGTATGCAGACCGCGCTGGTGACCACGCTGTACGGGTCATTCTTTGCGAATCTGTTTCTGATTCCGTTCAAGAGTAAGCTGGAAGATCGTGACAAAGAGGAGGGCCGAGTTAAGGAGATCGTGATCGAAGGTATCCTTTCGATTCAAAGCGGTGACAACCCTCGGATCCTTCTTGAGAAGCTGGTGTCGTTCCTGCCGCCGGATCAGCGACAGGCGGTACGCCAGGAGAGTGGAGCCGACTGAGGTCGGAGGCAGCGTATGGCGCAACCGCAGAAGAAATGCAAGAAATGTCCTCCCGAGGGTGCCCCGGACTACATGCTGACCTACGGGGACATGATGACGCTGCTGCTCACCTTCTTTGTTATGTTGCTGACGCCGGCCACGATCGACGGCTATGAACTGCGGCTGATTCTGGCGGCGTTCCCCGGTCTTGGACGAGATACCGGGGGCAATACGCTGGAAGTGGGGCGGCTGGCGGAGTTGGGGAATACGGTGGAGTCACTGCCCTCCATGGACCGAGGGCGCGCGCTCGACCAGGCGCGCCGCAATGCCGTGAGCATTTTTAACCCCGAGATCCAGTCGGAGGAAGTACGCGTCCAGGAGGATGAGCGGGGGCTGGTAATATCGCTTGCCTCCGACGCCTTCTTTGATGAAGGCAGCGCCGAAGTGAATATAGAGCAGACGCGGGACATCCTTCAAAAATTGGCCCAGCTCCTCGGTGATCCGTCGCTCGAGGAACGAACGTTTCGGATTGAAGGCCATACCGACAACACCCCCACCGCCGATGACGGACCGTGGGAGTCGAACTGGGAACTGTCGGCGGCGCGATCGGTGAACGTGTTGCAGTACCTGACCGAGTTCGGCGTAAGCGACGATCAGTTCCAGGTCATGGGACTTGCCGATACCCGTCCGTTGTACGACAACGACACCGAAGAAGGACGGTCGTACAATCGCCGGGTAGATGTCATTATCCTTTCCGACGGCCACCTGTGAGGTGGACGTTTTTCGTGCAGGAGGTATTCCATGTCCGATGAGATTTTTGATACAGATGATGAAGGCGGTGGTGAAGACCAAAGCCAAGCGGTAGGCAAAAAGAAGATCGGCTTTCTTCCGGCGATCGTGATCGATATTCTCAAGTGGGCGGCGATCGTCATCGGGGCGATCATCTTTATCGTGGTAACGGTAGTGATCACGGTGCGTATGCTGAACTCCGGCGACCAGGCTGCCACAACCCGGGTTCCCCTGGGGAGTGAGTATGAAGAGGGATCGGCGCCGATGCTGGACTGGTACAGCCAGATCGATGATGTTCGGGGGGTTACCGCCGATGAGGTGCGCCGCACGTTCATCGTCAAGGTGCACATCGGCTATGAGCCGGAGAGCGAAGCCACGATGCAGGAGCTTATCAGTCGCGAGGTGCAGATCACGGAGGCGATCGCTGAGTATTTTTCTTCTCGTACCACCGACGAACTGCAGGGAATCGAAAATCGGCAGCGTTCCAAGCAGGAACTGCGGGAAGAGATCAATCGGATCATGACGCACGATGTGAGAGATGTGGCGTTTGGGCGATATGAATTTTTAGAATTCTAGAAAATATCGACTTTCGGCTTGCAAAAGCCGCGATGTTGTGCAAAAAATGGTACAGGGAGGGGTAGACTTACAGTATGAATGAAGTCCTGTCTCAGGATGAAATCGACCAGCTTCTCACCGCAATTTCGTCCGGAGATGTCGAGACGGATGAGCTTTCGCAACCAACCGAGTCGCGAAAGATCAAGATCTACGACTTCAAACGTCCGGACAAATTCTCCAAGGAGCAGATCCGCACCGTCTCGATTATGCACGAGACCTTTGCCCGTCTCACCACGACGGCGCTCAGTGCCCAGCTGCGGAGTCTGGTGCAGGTCCATGTGGCCAGTGTCGATCAGCTCACCTACGAAGAGTTCATTCGCTCTATCCCCAATCCCACAACCCTGGGCGTGATCAACATGGATCCGCTGAAAGGGTCGGCTATTCTCGAGGTTGACCCGGCAATTACGTTTGCGATTATCGACCGGCTCTTTGGTGGTCAGGGAGAAGGCACCAAGGTGACGCGCGACCTGACAGATATCGAAACTACGGTCATGGAGGGCATCATCGTTCGCATCCTGGGCAACATGCGTGAAGCGTGGTCCCAGGTGATCGACTTGCGTCCTCGCCTCGGTCAAATCGAGACCAATCCCCAGTTTGCGCAGATCGTACCTCCCTCGGAGATGGTAGTGCTGGTAACGCTGGAGACCAAGGTGGGAGAGGTAGAAGGAATGATGAACTTCTGTATACCGTACCTCACCATTGAGCCAATCATTTCCAAGTTGTCTGCCCAGTACTGGTACTCCTCGGTCCGTCGCGGAGCCACCACCGAGAACTTGAATATTCTGCGGGACCGATTGGCAACGATTGCGGTCCCCATGGTGGTGGAAATTGGTGCGATGGAGCTCCTCGTGCGGGACGTGTTGTCCCTGAGCGTGGGTGATGTAGTCCGTCTTCCCGACTCGCACATTGAAGATAAGATGGCGCTCCGGGTCGGTGACCGTAAGAAGTTCTGGTGCAAGCCGGGACAGATCGGCAGTAAGCTCGCCGTCCAGGTTACCGGAAAAATTGAGGAGATCGAGACGGAAGAGTTTGAAGAGCTTGTTGCGGAAGAAGGAGAGTAGGGAATGAGTGACGGTTCACTGTCCCAAGACGAAATTGACGCCTTGTTAGCTGGCACTGGAAATATCGATCTCGGCGACAGTTCCGGCGGGGGTGGAGGTGGATCCTCCGTAGGTGCCGACTCACTTTCCGGTCTTAAGACAGCGCTCTCCGAGACGGTGTCGCAACAGCAATCGAACATGGCGATGATCACCGGAAACGATGTTGAAGTTGCGCCTCCCACCGTGAACGGCGGATCCCCCAGCGGCCTCAGTGGCGAGCTGGTGCAAATCGTATACAACCTCGGCGACGCCGGCGGTCACGGGTACATCATGTCCTCCGAGGATGCGTTGAAATTTGCCTCGGCCTCGATGGGGTTGGACGGAGTTGAACTGGACGACGCCGCTTTGAACGCGGTGCAGGAAGTGTTCTCCCAGGTAGCGGGCCCGGTTATTAACACGCTCAGTGAAAAAACCGGCGCCACGATCATGCCCGAGCCCGCGCAGGCAACCACGGTGGATGCCTCATCGCTATCGCTGCCCAATGATCCGGTCTACGCGCGGTACACGATAACCCTGGGAGATGACTCCGCAGTGGTGTACGAGCTGTTTGAGCAGGCGTTTGCCGCGCAGTTGAACTCCGGTGGCGGCGGCATGCAAGCCCCGGGTGGCGGCATGGGGCAGCAACCACAGCAATCTCAGCAAGCACCTCCACAGGGTGGAGGTTTTAACATGCCCGGCATGCAAGGGGGCGGCAATATGGGAAACATGATGGGCGGCGGAGGCGGCGGCGGAATGCCCGGCTTCGGTGGCGGGAACGCCAACGTCCAGTCGGTGCAGTTCCCCAGCTTGCAGCAACAAGGAGCCACTGGCGAGCAGGGTAACATCGGCCTCCTGATGGACGTCTATATGGAGATGACCGTCGAGCTGGGGCGTACTAAGAAGCTGATCCGGGAAATTCTCGGTATGGGTGAAGGTACGATTATCGAGTTGGATAAACTCGCCGGTGAACCCGTAGATATTCTTGTGAATCATAAGCTGATCGCCAAGGGAGAGGTTGTCGTCATCGACGAGAACTTCGGCGTTCGGGTTACAGAGATCGTTTCACCAATGGAGCGTGTAAGCGATATGACATGACGTGACAGGACCGGCTGAGGGGCGGCAGACCCGAGGTCGGTTAATGTACAGGGGAGGGGAACACTGAAACGTACACGTCTTTCGAGCATTGTCCTACTTGTAGGCATGCTCTGGTTTTCAGTACAGGTAGTCTATTCTCAGTCGCAAAGCGGCGACACCGCAGCGGACGAGGCGCCCACGGAGCAGTCCGCTCCCGGTGAGGTGACGCCAGAGGTCCCTGCGGAATCCGAGCGCGCCGAGCGGCCGCGGGAAGAGGAACTGGTGTTCGCCGGCGGAACAGCCGAGGGCGATGCTGGTCCGGCCACCGACGCCGAAGACCTTTCGGCCTTCGGCATTTGGGACCTGGTCCGGATGATCCTGGTACTGCTGATGGTAGTGGGTGCGGTCTATGGAGTGGTCATGCTGCTCCGGCGCCGCGTCGGATCCGAGTCGGACGATAGTGATTCGCCCATCCGTATCTTGGCCTCCCGGAATCTCGGCGGAAACCGTGATCTCCATGTGGTGATGATCGGCACGCGGGTGATGGTCTTGGGGGGCGGCGACTCCGGGGTGCAGCTCCTGACCACCGTGGAAGACCAGGAGACGATCGATGAACTCGTCCTGGCTCACTCCACGGCGAACCCGGGAACTCGACGGACCTTTGGTGGTCTCATGGGTCAATGGATCAATAACTTCACCGTTCCCGGAACCGGTAATAGTGCGGGCAATGGTGAGTCCCGAAACGGCCACGGCTCATCCGCGGCTCCCGACGCCGGGGTGGGAGGTGGATTCTTCCGAACGCAACACGACCGATTGAGGCACATGCGATGAGTCGGCGTGCGGTCGTGTTGGTGGTGATCGTCTCGATCCTGACGGTGGTAGGCACCGTAACCCTCCCCGCGCAGTCCGTGCGCAACCCCGGTGCTAATACTACCGCCGATCCTCTCTTGAACCCTGCTCAGGGTGAAGAGGGATTGCAGATCCCGTTTATCGACATGCAGCTTCGGGCTCCGGAAAGTGGTCAGGAAGTGGCGTTCTCGCTGCGGTTGCTGTTGTTGCTGGCAGTTCTCAGCCTGGCACCCTCCATGATTATCATCATGACCAGCTTTCTGCGGATTGCGATCGTGCTCGACTTCATCAAGCGCGCACTCTCGCTGCAGCAGGTGCCTCCCACGCAGGTGCTTTTGGGGATCGCGCTCTTCATTACGCTATTCCTCATGTGGCCCACGCTCAATGAGATCTACGAAGAGGCGTATGTACCGCTCCAGGACGGCGAGATTGGCCTGGAGGAGGCGTATGAGCGCTTTGAGCAACCGATGCGGGTCTTCATGTTCCGCCAGATGCAGGCGGATCCCTCCAGTGTGGCCCTTTTTATGCGCATGGCGGACCTGCCGCAACCCAACACGCTGGCGGATGTCCCCACCTACGTGCTGGTTCCCGGCTTCATCCTGCATGAGCTCACCGTGGCGTTCAAGATCGGGATACTGCTGTTTATTCCGTTCATTATCGTGGACATGGTTGTGGCATCCACGCTGATGTCCATGGGTATGATCATGTTGCCGCCGATCATGATTTCCTTGCCGTTCAAGCTCATTCTCTTTGTGCTGGTAGACGGATGGAATCTCATCGTACAGCAGCTGGTTGCCAGCTTTGGAGGGTTCTAATGGATCTCGGATTTGCCATAATGGTATTTCGTACCGGAATCTTCCAGATTCTGATTATTGCCGCGCCGGTGCTGATTATCGCCATGGTCACCGGATTGATTATTAGTATCTTCCAGGCAACCACCAGCATCCAGGAGCAGACGCTCACCTTCGTACCAAAAATTGCGGCGATTCTCGGATCGTTGCTCTTTTTTGGTCCGTGGATGATGCAGATGCTGATCAACTACACCGTGGGACTCCTGAACCAGATACCGCAGATGGTAGGCTAATGGTACTCGAGACGATCGCCCAGAACGCACCAGTCTTTTTTCTCATCTTCGTGCGGATCTATGCGTTGTTGCGACTGGCCCCGATCACCTCGTCTCAGGCGATTCCCGGGATCGCCCGGACCGCCATGACATTCTTCGTGAGTTTTGCGGTGTATCCTTCGGTGGTGTCCGCCGGCTATCTCGTACCTGATTCGGCGATGGCGTTTTTCTTGTTGGTGG
>JAWOCO010000069.1:0-2532 GCA_046483765.1 Alkalispirochaeta sp.
GTCACGCGTAGCGGGTCGTACCGGCGATTGCTGGAAGTGTTCTGGTCTAATATCGATCCCACCAACGATCGGGGGCAGTTCTGTGATTACGGCAGCAGTTATCGGAGCGCGATCTTTGTGGACCGCCCTGCCCGCGAGGAGCTGGCGCAGGAGAGTCGCGATGCCTTGGAGCAGTCCGGCCACCTGGGAGATGCGCCGATCGTAACGCCGGTGCTTCCCTTGGATACGTTTTGGGTGGCGGAGGACGAACACCAGAACTACTACCAGGAGCGACCGGTCAGCTACGACTACTACCGTCGCCTCTGTGGTCGAGACGAACGGCTGGAAGAGCTATGGGGAGCCGAAAGCACGCGCCCCGAGTTGATTCAACGCCTCCTATGGTAGTGACCGGGCGAGCGCCGCCGGCCACCGATCGATGAGACACCCGGGGACGCACCTATCGTGGGGGAAAGGTAAGCTTCAGGAGGCGACTCCGCCGCGCCGGTAGTTCCACCGTGATCCGATCGGTACCAATAACGACTCCGGCAGGAGGATCGCCCCCAGTAGCAGCATCGGCGGCGGAAACATCGAGCCCTGCGGGCTCCTCCTGCGCCGAACGGATCTGGTTCGCCCCGCTCAGCCGGTCGGTACCAGCGGCAACGGACTCCGCTTCCCGCGACTTGTTCAGCAGCAGGACCCACGCCTCCCCGCGGCGGGGGCTGATTCGGGCCGCCACCAGGTGCGCGTCATCGGCGGCGAGAATCTGGAAGGAGCCACTGTGGAGAACGGGGTCCTCCGACTTCACCCGCGCCAGCCGGCGGTAGAGATCCCGAAAACGCAGGTCCCACCGCGTTTCATCCCACTGCATCGGAAACCGACAACCCTCAACGCTGTCGGCGTGGCCCGCCAGCCCCACCTCGTCGCCATACCAGATATTGGGGGCTCCCGGCAGCAAAAACTGGAAGATCACCACTCCCCGGTAGATCTCCCAGTCAAACACACGGGAGTGGTGGTGAAAGCGGTGGATGTCGTGGGTATCGAGGACGTTGAGCTGCGCGTGCTGGATCTGGTTGGGAAGCCGTCCGTAGTGCTGGAGCACCATCTGCGCCAGTTCGCGTCCTGAGAACTCCCGCCCGCCTTCATCGGCGGCGGCGGTAGGCGGGTAGTGGGGATAGTCATGTTCGAAGCGCGTCAGTTCCCCCGCCCAGCGCCGCAGCGGGCTGCCGCAGGCGAAGTAGTTCATGGCGGCATCCCACTGATCTCCCAGCTGGTAGGAGATATCGTCCTCCCAGTGCTCCCCGACGATCCACGCCTCGGGGTTGGTCTCCTTCACCGCGCGGCGCACGTTCCGCCACACCTCGTGGCCAAACTGATCCTGACCACGGCGAGCGGTCTGGTTGGCCACGTCGAAGCGCCACCCATCTATCTTCCACGGCGGTTTGAGCCAGTGGCGAACCAGAGCGTCCTCGTCTGCCCAGATGACACCGCGCAACGCGTCACTACCGTAGTTCAGCTGGGGAAGCGTGGGCACTCCGTGCCATAGTGCCACGCTGCCGTCCTCGTTGTGGTAGTAGAATCCCGCCTCGGTACTGTCCGGTTGGCGCTGCGCCCTGTGAAACCAGGGGTGATCGCTACCGGTGTGATTAATGGAGACATCCACCACCAGCCGCATACCGCGCCGATGCAACTCATCGGTGAGCCGCGCCAGCACCGCATCACCGCCCAGCGCGGGGTCCACGGAAAAGTAGTCGACACAATCGTAGCGGTGCGTGGTGCGCGCCGCAAAGATCGGCGTCACGTAGATCGCGGTCACGCCCAATTCCTGCAGATAGTCCAGCTTCTGCCGAATACCCTCCAGGTCACCGTTAAAGAAGTCCTGACAGCGTCCCTCAGGAAACTCCAGCGGTGCCTGATCCCACGAGAGCACCTGCGGCGCGCCACCGTCAAAGGTGTACTCCCCGGCAACCCGCCCCACGGCGGGATCGCCCTGGGCAAAGCGGTCGGGAAAGATCTGATAGAACACCGCCCCCGCGACCCAGGCGGGGACCGAACCTTCCGGCCGCCCCCGGGGAAGAAACACGAAATCGAAGTCCTCCGTGGGGGGCACTGAATGTACTCCGACCTGGTTGTAGAAGTAGGGCCCCGTGTCCGACTGGAGGATAAAGTGCCACCGCAGTGGTTCGGTGGTATCCACCTCTACCGCCGCCTCCCACACGCCGGCACCCCGGGCGGTCATGGAAATCCGGTGGTGGGAGCCGTCGCGAATCCGGCGCAGCTGTACCCCGCGAATCGGCGCCACGCCGTCACAGTACAGGCGTACCGTGAGCGACTCGCCTACCCCAGCGGTCATCGGGTCGACGAACTCCGCGGTAACATCGGAGAGGACACTCGCCGCCCACGGGGGAACCCGATCGGCGTGGTGAAGGTGCGGGGCGGGAAGTAGGTGAACGGTGGCCATGGAGACTCCTCTGGACTTTGGATGAAACTGGGTTCCGCCGGGCGGATCACCACCGGCGGCCTCGTGTGTTCGGCCGCCGGTTGGGACCGGCAGCC
>JAWOCO010000098.1:0-5968 GCA_046483765.1 Alkalispirochaeta sp.
CCCGGTGGAGATGACTCCCACCGATGGTGTGCGGACAACCGGGATGTTCCAATGTCCCTGGGAGGCGAGGATTCCCAGGTCGATCGCGGAGAGTCGGCGCGGGGTGAGGAGCGGATCGCCGCGGCGCAGGTTCTCCCCGCGCTCGGCGATATTGGTGGTAGACTCCTGCTCCCGATCTCGAACGCGCTCCACCGTGGTAGTACCGCCGGCACTCGGGACCTTTTCGGTAGATTCGAAACGGATCACCCGTTCGATATCTGGGGGAACCACCGCTCCGGTCATGATCCGTAGACCTTGGTCGGCTCGCAGGGCCGCCGGTTCCTCAGGATCCCGGGAGTCGCCGGCGGCGATCGCGCCTACCACCTCAAAGGGGCGGTCTTCCTGGCCCGGTCCCACTGCATACCCGTCCATAGCCGCTTTTCGGAACCGCGGTTCATCACTTTGCGCATGGACGGTGTGGGCCAGAGTCCGGTGAAGGCAGTTCGGCAGGTGTTCCTGCTCTATGCCGAGGGTGTGTACCTGAGCGAGGACGGTTTTCAGCGCCTCCTCCGGTTCCAGAAAGGTGTACGGCTGCCTCATGACTCGGGAATTGTAGCGCTATTCCCCGAAATCGTCCAAGGGTTTTTGTCAGGAATAGTGATTGAAAGCTATAATACCAACGTTTGGTAACCTGGAGATGTGATTACGATAGAGAACATGAGGTGGAGAACCGGTATGCGCGCGACGTCGTGGATGATGTTAACCCTAATTATGCTCTGTGCCGGCGCCCCGGTGGGCGCCTCCGGTAGGGGGGAGCGGCCGGACGGGCAGCGGCTTCTCCTGGCAACGACCACCAGCACGGAGAACAGTGGGCTCCTATCAGACCTCCTGCCACCCTTTGAGGAGGAGTACGGTGTGGTGGTGGACGTAATCGCCGTGGGTACCGGCCAGGCGCTGGAAATCGGCCGCAGCGGCGATGCGGACGTACTGATGGTGCACGCTCCCTCCCTGGAGGAGGAGTTTGTGGCCCAGGGGTACGGTATGGAGCGCGTGTATTTCATGTACAACGACTTCGTCCTCTTGGGGCCACCGGATGATCCCGCCGGCGTGACCACCGTCGACACCGCCGCCGAAGCATTTGCGGCGATCGCCCGGGAGGAAGCTACCTTTATCTCCCGCGGTGACAACTCCGGGACTCACGTGACGGAACTCTCCACCTGGAGTGCCGCCGGTGTGGAAGAGGTAGCTCGGGCCGGGGCGTGGTACCGGGAAGTTGGCCAGGGCATGGGGGCGGTGATCACCCTGGCCAATGAGCAGCAGGCGTATACCCTGGCAGATCGTGGTACCTATCTGGCCTATCGGGGTGATATCGACCTCGAAATCGTGCATGCAGGCGACCCGGACCTGTTCAATCCCTACGGCATTATCGTGGTGGACCCTGAGCGCCATCCCCACGTGGAGGCGGAGCTGGCGCAGGCCCTGGTGGACTACGTCACCTCCCCGGAGGGACAGCGCCTGATCGGGGAGTATCAGGTTGCCGGAGAGCAGCTCTTCTTTCCCGATGCGGATTAGTGGTATAAGCAGCGCATGAATCGGGAGGCGTTTCTCGAGGCGTTTCACCTGCTTTTGGCCTTGGACCGGGAGCTCGTGGCGATCACCTTCAACTCAGTGCGCTTTGCCCTCCTCTCCACGGCGATCGCCGCTGTGCTTGCTACCCCGGTGGGCGTGGCGCTTGCGTTTCGTGAATTTTCGGGAAAACGGCTGCTGGTATCCGCCGCGCACACGCTCATGGGCCTCCCCACGGTGGTGGTGGGGCTCCTGGTGTTTTCACTGCTTTCGCGGTCCGGTCCCTTGGGCGGGCTGGGCCTGCTCTTCTCACCGGCGGCGATCATTATCGGCCAGGCCGTTCTGGCGGTGCCGATCGTGCTCTCCCTGGTATACAGCGGGTTGTCCCGCCTTGATCCGGAACTGGGGGAAACGCTGATCACCTTGGGCGCCTCCCCGCTCCAGCGCACGGTGAAGATCCTGCGGGAGGGGCGGATTGCGGTAGCCTCGGCGATTCTTACCGCCTTCGGCCGGGTGGTGGGAGAGGTGGGAACGGCGATGATGCTTGGGGGCAACATCCGCTGGTATACCCGCACGATTACTACCGCCATCGCGCTGGAGACGCAGAAGGGAGCGTTTGCGCTCTCCGTGGCGTTGGGAGTGGTGCTGCTGGTGGTAGCCTTTGGAGTCAACTTCGGCCTGAACTATCTGATTCGGTTTCGCGGGAGTTCAGCATGACCGGCCTGCACGTGAGGGATCTCGCCTTCAGCTATGGCGGCGCCCGGTCGCCGGTACCCCGCGCGTTGCGGCGGAATGGCGACGTGGCGGCGGGGCAAGGCCACCCGGCGGGGCAAGACCACCCCGTGGGGCAAGACCACCCCGTGGGGCAAGACCACCCCGTGGGGTCACCCCACCCGGCGCACCCCTTTCTGGATATTCCGAACGTCGAGTTCCCGGCGGGGTCGATCTCGGTGCTCATCGGTGATAACGGATGCGGGAAGACGACCCTCTTGAAGGTGCTGGCGGGGCTCTTGGTGCCCGACGCCGGAACGATCGAGAGTGGGCCTGGAACTACAGACGCGCCGGATAGCCCAGTCCTGGTGCACCAACGGCCATACCTCTTTGCCGAGAGCGTGCAGGCCAACGTGGCGTGGCCGTTGAAGATTCGTGGCGTGACTCGAGATGAGCGTGCGGCGCGGGTGGCCCACGCGCTGGAGCAGGTGGGGCTCGCCTCCTACGCCCGCCGCTGGGCTCCCTCCCTTTCCGGCGGCGAGAAACAGCGGGTCGCCGTTGCCCGGGCACTGGTACTGCAGCCTGCGGTGCTCCTACTGGACGAGCCCACATCCAATATAGACGCGGTGTCGGTGATGGCGATCGAGTCGGTGCTGCGCGAGCTGGCTGAGACGGGTACCGCCGTGGTTATGAGTACGCACAACCTGGCGTCCGCGTATCGCTTGGCGGATAGGCTGCTCCCCATGGCTGTCGGGCGCCTTGTGCCACTGCGCGTGAACGTGCTGGCCGGCGTGCTGCTGGATCCGGGAGATCGGCATATCGGTCTGTTTCAGGTGAACGGTGGTCACCGGATCTTCTGTCCCGCATCTTCTGGGAACTACAACCGCGCGGTGATCCGTATGGAGGATATCATTCTCTCCCCGCACGAGATGGCCAGTAGCGCGCAGAACCACCTTCCCGGTACCGTGCGGGCGGTGGAAGCGGTAGGGGAAGAGCTGGTGCGAGTGGACCTGGCGTGTGGGTTTCCGCTCTCCGCGCTTATTACGCACCGCTCAGTGGATGAGCTAAAAATTGCCCCAGGAACTCAGCTGTATGCTACTTTTAAAGCGTCGGCGGTGCGCCTGTACTGACGTCAATTCGGCACGGGTACCGGTGTACTAGCCGGAACACTACCGGCTTGCTATCCGGTCCGCCGCCATGGAGGTGAGATGACCCACGGACAATCAGCCCAGACTGAGGATCGGTATCTGCGGCACCGCTCGCTCCTCGACCAGGATGCCTGGAACCGATTGACTACTACTACGATCACGATCGCCGGCGTGGGTGGACTGGGAAGTCATGTGCTCTCCAGCCTGTCTCGCCTGGGCCCCCTGCGTCTTGAGCTGTGGGACCCGGGTATTGTCGACCCCCCGGACCTGAACCGCCAGATTCTGTACACCCCGGATGATGTGGGGCGTTCCAAGGTTGAGGCCGCCCGGCAACGGCTGCTCCTGGTGAACCCCGAGCTCAGCGTTGGGGGCCACGCGGCGCCGATCACCGGCGAGGCGTACGCGGATTCGATGCAGCGCGCCGGGGCGCAGGTGGTGTTTGACTGTCTTGATTCCTTCTCCGCTCGGGCCCAATTGGAAGCGATTCGCCGGTCCCGGCAGGTGCCCGTGTTTCACGGAGGTGTGGAGGGGTTCTTCGGGCAGGTGACAACCTTCCTTCCGGAGCGCCTGGGCTATGAGGATCTCTTTGGCCCCGGATACGAGCAGATGCCCCCTGCGCCCAAGCCGATTCTCCCGCAAACCGTGGCGGTGGTGGCGGCGTTGCAGGTGGGCGAGTTTATCCACTGGTGCGCCGATCCGCAGCAGACGCCGCTGGCGGGAACGATGCTTCTCTACGACGGTCGCACGATGCAGTGTGACCGGGTCGCCGTGGCGGCTTCGTAAAGGTGTGAAGGTAGGACCTTAGCGACTCTTGGGCCGGGCGTGGCGCGGGCGAAACGCCTCTACCCGGGCGGGATCGGTCTCCAGAATCGGACCGCCGGCCAGTTCGATCGCGTAGGGCACGGCGGCAAACACCGCCGACAGGCAGTCTGAGATTGCGCCGGGGTTACCCGGCAGGGCGATAATCAGGGCGCTGCCGCGGAGTCCCGCCTCCTGGCGCGAGAGGATCGCCGTGGGAACCACCTTGAGCGAGGCGCGGCGCATCTCCTCGCCAAACCCGGGGAGCATGCGGTCGCACACCGCCGCCACTGCCTCCGGCGTCACATCCCGCGGAGAGGGGCCGGTGCCCCCAGTGACGCACACCAGGGCGCAGCCGCGGGTATCGACCAACTCTTTCAAGGCGGATTGAATCGTCTCCCGGTCATCCGGTACCACGCGGTACTCCGGGTGCCAGGGAGTGGTGAGTACCTCGTTTAGCCACTGCTGCGCCGCGGGTCCGCCGCGGTCTTCGTAGGTGCCGGCGTGGGCGCGATCGGACACGGTAAGAATGCCGATCGGCACCGGCGAGGCGTGGGAGAAATCTGTCATGACCGATTTGTAATTGCCGGGGACCGCTGCGTCAAGGGCGACCGCACCACCTCCCATCACCAAGAATTGTGAGAATTGTGTGAGCGGAAAAGTTTTATTTGACAGAGTACCGGACCCGTGGGACACTTCTATTGTCTTCTCCGAGCCTGACCGCCTACGGAGCGTGTTCGTTGAGCATAGTTCTACGGTTGAAGGGCCGTTAGGGTACTGACGGAAACGTCCGTGCCTCCCGTACTTGGAAAGGAGAGCGTCTCAATCCAACGTACCGGAGGTACAACTATGTCCTACATGGGCACTCTTATTCGCGTCAATCTCACATCGGGAAAGATCTCCTACGAAGACACCCCGATGGATCTCGCCCGCCAGTATATCGGAGGCCGAGGTCTTGGTTCTCGAATGTTCATCAATGAGGTAGATCCTCAGGTGGACCCCTTTTCTCCTGAAAACAAGCTGATTTTCATGACCGGCCCCCTGAGCAACACCACCGCTCCCACCGGAGGCCGGTACATGGTTATTACCAAGAGTCCCCTCACCGGAACGATCGCCTCCAGCAACTCCGGTGGCGTCTGGGGCGCGTACCTGAAGAAAGCCGGGTACGACGGTATCATCTTTGAGGGTGCCAGTCCGAAGCCCGTCTTCCTCAGCGTCAGCGAGCAAGGGGTAGAGCTCAAGGACGCCGGTCACGTCTGGGGCAAGCGCGTGGAAGACACGACCAATATCCTGGGCGGCGAGACGGGACAGAAGCGCGTGTCCGTGTCATGTATCGGACCGGCGGGGGAGAACAAGGTGCTCTACGCCTCGATCATGAACGAAGTGCACCGGGCCGCCGGTCGCAGTGGTGTCGGTGCGGTGATGGGCAGCAAGAATCTCAAAGCGATCGTAACCTGGGGCGACAAAGAATCTCCGATCGCCGCCGGCAAAGATGACTTTCGTGCGATCACCAAAGACAAGATCACCAAGCTCAAGGAAGGTGCGATCACCGGCCAGGGGCTGCCTTCCTTGGGAACCAAGGTCCTGGACAACATCATTAACGAGAACGGCATGTATCCCACGCGGAACGCTCAGGAAGTGATGTTCGAGGGCGTGCAGAACATGTCCGGCGAGGCGCTGATCGAAAAGGGCTACCTCAAGCGTAACACCGGTTGTTACATGTGTCCCATCCAGTGCGCCCGGGACGTGGAAATGCCCAACGGTCG
>JAWOCO010000221.1:0-23240 GCA_046483765.1 Alkalispirochaeta sp.
CTGGACCGATGTGGATGGCGTCTGACGCCATCCACATCGGTCCAGATCTCCACCGACTCCGCGGAAATTGCCGCCCCGATCAGGGAGGCGGTGTAGTCCGATCCGTTGCGTCCCAGAGTAGTGGTAAATCCGTCTTCCGAAGAGGCGATAAACCCGGTGATCACCGGAATCCCGGCGCACCGGTGCAGTCGCGCCGCTGCGCGCTGGTAGGTTTCGGCGTACTCCACCACCGCTCCGCCGTGGTTAGTGTCGGTGAGTACGATCTCCCGGGCGTCAACAAACTCGGCGGGCATCCCCTCCTGGGTAAGAAATGCGGCCACCACGGTACAGTTTATGCGCTCCCCAAAACTGAGTACCAGGTCCATGGTACGGTCCGAACACTCCCGGATCAGCTCCACACCGTGCAGCACGTCACCCAGCTCGTCGATCATCTCCATGACGGTTCCGGTCACCGCCGTTCCCGCCGGTTCCGGCATTAGATCTGAAAGTGTATCCCGATGGCGGCGACGCAGTTCTTCCAGGGCGTCCCGATAGCCCAGGTCCCCGAGTTCAGCGCTGCGGGCGGCGGATATGAGACTGTCAGTTACACCTTTCATCGCCGATAGCACCACAGCTACCGGTTCCTCCTCCATGGAGGTGCGTACGATCTCCGCCACTCCACGAATTCGATTCGCGTCAGCCAGCGAACTCCCACCGAATTTCATCACTTTCATGTTGCGCCCCACTGTAGCCAACCGATACCATAGCTGCAAGTATGCGCTTGTCCCCGCGCTCGTGCGCGTTCCTAGGCGGAGTTCTCACCTCATGTGTGGCGGTACTCATCGGATGTACGACGCCGGCTCCTCTTTCTGAGAATCCCGGCGCTCCTTCCGCTGCCCAGACCCCGTCTCCCGTGGAGACGCCTTCCCCGGATCAGCAGGAAGGAACTACGGAGAAACGGAGTCCCGGGACCGAACTGCCGGGAAACGCCTCAGTGTTTCTCAATGAGGGTCTGCGCCGTGATGTGGACCCGGTGATCGTAGGAGATGCGGTGGCGGCGGGTTGGTTCTACCCGCTGGACCCGGAACGTGCCGGCTCCCAGGACGACAACTCGGACGCTGATAGGTCGGCCACTACCGGGTCGCCCACCCCTGGGGCGCCAACCACTGCGCCCGGCGCGCTGGGACTGTACGCGACCCCGCAGTCGTTGTATGTCGCCCATCGGTCGGCCGCGCCGCCGGAGAGCTCCGGAGGCGATACCACGCACCTCTCGCACCTGCTTCCCAATGGTGAACGTCTGCAGGTGCGGGGGTTTGAACCGGTGCATTTGAGAGAGGGCTCCACTCGGGCCAATGGATTCAGGCTCCGGTTCTCCATTGAGAGCCGGGACGAAGAGATTTTCGTGTTGTGGGCCGATCACACGGAAAATCCGCTGTATATTGCGCGGCTGCCGATTAGCTCCGTACGCCGGACGGCGCTACGCGATCTCACCGGTGACGAAGTTCGGGAAATGGTGTATCTCTCGGTAGTCTTTAACGCCAGGGGAAACCGGGAAATTATCGCCGACGCCCTGGAGTGGGACTCAACGAAGTTCGTGCATGCGGGCTCGGTGGCGCTGATTCAAGCGATCAATGAGCAGTTATCATTACTGGAAGAGCGCCTGCGTACTGAAACGGACACCGCCTGGATCACCGCGGCAAACGGAGCCCTCCAGCCGATCGAGGAATCGCTTCCGGTGGAGCCGTTGCTCCCGGCGGTGGACGTGCGGGTGCCACGAATCAGTGAGCTCTCCCTGGACCTGGGTCAGGGCGAATGGGAGTTTTCCCATGACATCGCCGTGGAGGGAAACCTCTATCGGCTACGCATCCATCTTGAAGCAAATCCGCTGGTGCAAGATCCGGCGCGAATAGTCGGCATCCAAGGACGTTAGCTATGTACAAGTATATTATCAACGGTGCCACGCCTCTGAACGGCACCATTCGAGCCAGTGGAAACAAGAACGCCGCGCTCCCCTGCATTGCCGCCTGTCTGCTCACCGAAGAGGAAGTGGTTCTCGGAAACATGCCGGATATCGAGGACGTGCATGTTATGGCCGAGATCCTCCGCAGTATCGGCGTCTCCGCAGAGCAGGACGGTCCCAACACGTGGCGGATTAACAGCAGAGGGCTTAACTCATCGGAAATATCACCGGAGATGGCGACCAAGATCCGCGCCTCGATTCTCTTCGCCGGACCGCTCTTGGCGCGGACCGGTTCGGTCATTCTTGCTCCCCCCGGAGGAGACATCATTGGACGGCGTCGGCTGGATACCCATTTTCTCGCCCTGGAGGGGCTGGGTGCCACGGTGGTAGTGGACGGAGCGTTTCAACTGCACGTGAACCAGCTCCGGGGGACGGAACTCTTCCTGGACGAAGCCTCCGTCACCGCCACGGAAAACGCGATTATGGCTGCGGTACGGGCCACCGGGACGACAGTGATCGAGAACGCCGCCAGTGAACCTCACGTCCAGGACCTGTGTCACATGCTGAACCGTATGGGAGCCCAGATCACCGGGGTCGGTTCCAATATCCTCACGATCCACGGGGTGGAACGACTTCACGGTACCGATTTCGAAATCGGTGCGGATTTCATGGAGGTGGGAAGCTTCATCGGACTTGCCGCTGCCACCCGGGGCGATATCACGATCGAGCGGGCTGCTCCGAGCCAGCTCAAGATGACGCGGATCGCCTTCAATAAGCTGGGAATCGACTGGGAAACCGATGGGGACACGATCCATATATCGGCGGAACAGAAGCTGAGCGTGCAGACCGATCTCGGCGGCATGATCCCCAAGATCGATGATAGCCCGTGGCCCGGATTTCCACCGGATCTCACCAGCATCGTCACTGTGGTGGCGACCCAGGTGGCGGGCACCGTGCTCGTCCACGAGAAGATGTTCGAATCGCGCATGTTTTTTGTGGATAAACTGATCGGTATGGGGGCGCGCATCGTGCTGTGTGACCCGCATCGGGCAGTGATCAGTGGCCCCGCCCCGCTCACCGGTTCCCAGTTGACCTCCCCTGACGTGCGTGCCGGCATGGCGATGGTAATCGCCGCCCTCAGCGCCCAGGGAGAAAGCGTAATTCACAACGTCTATCAGATTGAGCGCGGGTACGAGCATCTCACCCGCCGGCTGCACACCTTGGGCGCCGATATCCAACGGGTTACGGTGGCCGAGTAGGAGCCTGTAGCTACCCACGCCGGCGAATCTGGGAAAGCAAGCGGTCGTGGGCGTGGCGGATACGCACAAAGGCATCCGCCATCGTTCGGCGTTGCTCCGGTTCCAGGTGAGCACCGGTATCGGGATGGAGCTCCGCGGCGAGCGAACGGAAGGCGCGCCGCACCGTTGCCTCGTCGGCATCTTCCGCTACTCCCAAAATGGTGCAGGCGTTTCGGTCCAGACCGTGCCAGGCCGGTACGGGAAGGGAAAACTGCTCTGCCACCGTGCGGATCACTGCCAATTCAGCCTCACTCATTCCGCCACTATCGGCGCAGGCCACGGAGACCAGAAGCTCCAGGAGATCGGCCTTGCGGGAATCATCCCACTGCTGCAGCGTGTCGATGATCGCCGTTGTATTGATTCGCTGGGGTGTCCGTAAACAGAGGTCGATGACGGCTCGGCGGGAGCTTACCATGCGTCGGCGCCGCCGTTTCCGCCGGGAGCGCGATAGTGCGGGCCACGGGTGCTCGAGGGCGTGCTCCACCTGGACCACCCGCGGCGGACCATCGGCGCGGAGCACATCGGTCACGATCGCCGCGCTTCCCCAGAGTTCAACGTAATCCCGGCGGCGCTCCCGGTGAGGGTGCGTGAGAAACTGTTCCAGCCGCCACCACGGTCCCTGGGTATGACGAAACTGATCCACCAGCCATCCGGCGAGGAACCCGAAGAGGGCTCCCCCGGGGCCCGCCAGAGCGCCGATCGAGAAACCGACAATCCGTCCCAGAAATCGTCTCATGGTTCGATTCTTTGACGGGCCGCTGAGGCGATCGCCAGAAGCAACGCGACCACCATCACCCCGGTAGCCACGGTGACCGTAGTGGTGGGGTTTCCGTTTAACACCAGCGCCCGCAGTATGGAATCCGCCACGGACCGAACCAGGGTGACCACCCACCACGTCACCCACGGTAGAAGCGGCACAAGCAGCACCACGAGAAGCGGCGGGCGACCGATATAGAGACTCCGATAGCGCCATCCGATGGAGATCGAATAGAACACCGCCACGAAGAATCCGAACACGCGTAGGATGCGATGGATAAGTTCGGTATGCACGGGGGCCACGATGTGGCCGGCGGAGTAGTAGGCCGCCGGGGCCCGCAGGAGGCCTACGAGACTGAGGGTATCCAACGTCTCCAGGCCGCCGGCAACGAGCATCGTCTCGTCAACATCAAGCTGCAGGGGGATCACTTCGCCCGAATCGTTCCGGTCCGGCTCGCCTTGCACGTAAGTGGGGGCCACCACGTACTCCTCTACGCCATCACCGTCCTCGCCGCGGTGGCGATGAACCGCCCGGAGAACCAGCATATCCCCAATCCGCTTACCGTAGGGTGCGCGAAACTGCACCGTTGGATCATCCCAGCGAAGTACTTCCACCCCATAGAGGTAGGTCCCCTGGGGCGCATCAATAATCTGTTCCGCGGAGATCAGTTCAGAGAACGCTCCCGATCGTTGATTGCGGAAGACCACGTTCTGCTGTCCCGGAAACGTCTGGGCCTCCACCGCCTCATCGACGAAGAAGGAGATCTCCCGGAGCTGTTCTTCTACGGTCCCGGCGTACCGCTCTATGTCAGGGTCATCCGGCGCCCGCTCGCGGAGGTCCTGAAAGCGGTAGTACGCCTCCACCAGCGCCCGGGAGTCGGTGTCACCCCGCTGCATGAGCTGGTAGGCTTGAAGTTTGTCTTGAAACAGGGAGCGTTCTGACTGCTCTTCCCGTCTGCGAATACCATCCTCAATCGCGTTCAGCGCCTCGGCTTGCAGTTCGAGGGCATCCTCCCGGCGAAATTCACTCCGCTCCGCCAGAATCGAGGCGTAGTAGTGCGCAGTGTAGAGATTGCCGGCGTCCAGCGCCGTCCGGGCCCGCCGCAGCATCTCCGGACCAGAAAGCCCTTCCACCTCAAAGGCTCGGGCAAAAGTGGTTGCTCCGCCGCGACGCTGCTCCTCCCGAGCCCTTCGTCGCTGCTGTCCCGCGCGGACCGAGAGTTCTTCGATCTCCTTGTCTAACTCCTCAGAGGAACCCACCACGGTGCGGTATAACCGCAGAGCCGCCACGGCATCGTCGTAGCGCTGTTGTGCCTCCAGTTCCCGGAAACGCTCCCGAGCGTTGGCGGCGACGCGACTCTGATACTCGATCTGATCGAGTCTAAGCTCCACCGACGGCCCCAGCAGTACTACCCATAGTCCGTTGAGAATTCCCAGCACCACGACGCCGATAAGAATCGGCCGTACCGCGGGAAGCAGGCGGCCGGTATTGCCGAGATCATAGGGACTCAGCAACAACGAAAACGTGACGATAGCACTCACCACCACCGCCACCGTGAGATGGTCGAAGAAGAACGGCATCCACGCCCGAAACCAGACGGCGGTGGCCAACTGATCTGCCGGTGACACCAATTGAACCCGCTGATACGCGCTGCCCATCGCCAGCCCCAGCAGGACGAGAAGTGCCGCAATCAGCACCAGCGTGAACCGCAATCGGGAACTCATGCGCCGGACTCCTGGAAGTGCATGTTGTGGCGCCAGGAGGCGAGGGACGGTCGAAGGACAGCCAACAGCGCGAGAACGAGAAACACGAGTCCCCCCACCAGCATCACCAGCTCCGCTCGACTCATCTCCGGGAGCCACCGCGCCACGAGCTCCAGACGCATGAGCTGGTCGGTTACCGCGGGAAGTGCCACCACCAGTCTCAGATATGCCAACCCCGCCACCACGTTAAGAAGGGGCCACCGGGTGAGTCGCAGCGGGGTCCACACGGCGGTGAGCAGCAAGGTCAACATCAAGACTGTCAGAACCGGAGAGAGGAGGGACTGAACCGGAGGGGGAAGGCTATCCGGACTGAGAAAGGGCACGGGAGCACTCCACAGGAGCGCCGCCGTCTCCACCAGTCGCAGCACATCGCTGACGGTAGTGCGAACCGCCGGCGGCATTTCGGGCAGGCCGAATCCCTTCAAGGTGTTCAGGTCGATCTCCGGACCGTCGGGAAGGATCAACTCACCGTTGAACCGGTCCCAGTATCCCTCGGGATACGTGGTAATCCGCTGCTCCACCGTTTCGGTATGATCCGTTACCACCACCGATCTCAGCTCGCTTCCGGTAACCGCGTCTACCAGGACCGAGTATTGCTCACCCTGATAGATCCGTCCCGTTTCAACCCTGCCCTCAGTCATTGCCCACACCACCTGTGATTCCGCGGTGGCGGCGACCCCGGTACCATGTAGCAAAACCGTGCCTACCAGCATGGCGGCGGTAAAACCGGCCACACCCACGGCGACAAGGACCGGTCGCCGACCCCGCCGCAATACCCGCAACGTAGCCGGAACCATCCCCACCGCCCACGCCGAAAACAGCACCAGCGCCGCTACTGAACCCAGGGCCACCAGGGATGCACCCATCACCAGCATCACCGACACGATCACCACGGCACAGAGAGCGGCGTAGATAAAATACCAGGACAGGTGCAGCAGCGAGTTCTTCACAGGACCCCCAGATTATCATAGGGGAAACAGGTTTTCCACAGCTTTTCCACAGGACCGACATTCTCAAATTTAAAAAAAATCCAATGTGTGCGGGTAATATTGACACACCCAACCTACACGAATCGGGTTGACACTGAATAACTCGTTTAACCACAACGAATAACGCGGTCTACAAAAGCGTACTCCCCTGGCCTCCCGCGATGATGCTCCCGTTGGCGCTGCTATGCGTTTCGGATATCGACATAACTGCGCGAGTTTTCCACAGGTTATCCACATTCGAATTGGAAGAAATGAGCTTATCGGATGACCAGTCGATAGCCCCTGCCGCGAACCGTTTCAATATGCACCGGATAGTCACGCAACGCCCGCCGCAAGCGACACATCGCCATGTCCACGCTTCGCGATCCGCAGGCGGTGTCACTGACTCGTCCACACGCTGCCTGGATCGCCTCCCGGTCCACAACCCCACCGGCATGGCGCGTTAACAGGGAGAATATCTCCCGCTGCACCCCGGTGAGCACGAGACTCCCCCCGGCGACCGTAAAGACCGCCCCCAGCGTGAACGGATCGCGTGATACGTGATGATCGAGCCGATCTGCTCGGGCCAGGAGCTCCTGGGGCGCCACCGGGGTGCGCACGTAGTCCTGGGCACCCAGGAGAAATGCCTGGGCGGTTTGATCCGGAGGTCCGTAGGGCAACAGGGCCGGTCCCCGGTGATGGTCCCGCAAAAGCGGTGTCAGCATGTGCAAGGGAGCCACGATTAGCGTTATGGCTCGATCGCGAGGATGTACGGGTAGTTCGGAGACGATTTCCCAGGAAGGAAGTGTGGAGAGTGGTAGGCTACGGGACGGTTCAAAGATTGCGGAGCTGGTGACAAACACCCGTCGCGCCACAGCTACTCTTCGGCGTGAAGCTTCTTTTTCAGTTCGGCTAAGGAGGCGTCGACATCGGGATCCGCCGAACGCTGACCCTGGTCTTGGTCCATCTTTTTGCGCAGATCCTCCAGCATACCGTCGTCATTTCCCGGGTTTTCCAGGGCATCAATCTGTTCTTCCAGGGATCGATCTGCGGGAGTATCTTCCAGCTCTGCCATCGATTCATTTTCGATCTCCAGCTGCTCTACCCGCTTGGACATCTCATCAAAGGCATCAAACGCCGAGGTGTTTCCCAGTCCGGTAATGATCTCTTGGATCTTCTTCTGTGCTTCCGCACGCTTGGCGCGCGCCACGAGCAGGTTCTTCTTGCGTTGCGCCTCTTCGATGCGGCCCTGCAGATCCCGGAGCGAGTTCTTGAGGCTTTCTACCGCTTCGTGCTGCTTGTCGTACTGTTCCTGCAACTGGGTGGCGTAATCGGACTCACGTTTCTTGCGCTGCAGCGCCTCTCGGGCCAGGTCCTCTTTTCCGGCTCGGAGCGCCGTCATGGCGCGCTGTTCCCACTGTTCCGCACTCTGGTGTTGCGCCTCTACTTGCCGCTGGAGGCGCTTTTCTTCAGATATGGCGGTGGCAACGTTGCGTTTCGCCTCAACCAGCTGCTTATTCATGTCCAGAATAAGCTGGTTCAGCATCTTTTCCGGATCCTCCGCTTTACGAACCACATCGTTCACATTGGAGCGGATTAGTCGCCGGATGCGTTCAAAGACTCCCATCGTTACCCGAGAAACACCTGACCACCGGCGTCGATAGCCAGGATCGTCTTGCAGTTGGAACACCGAAAGCGCCCCGGCTTGGAGGCTTTGAGTTTGGTGGAGCAGATGGGACACTTAAAGATCTTGGGAAAGACATCCGAAGACTGCTGCATCTGTCCGCCCCGGGAGAAATGCTCAATCGCATCATCAAGGGAATCCTTGATATGGAAAAACTGCGAGAATCCCAGTAGCTGAAACACCTCGTACACCTTGGGCTGAATTTCCAGGAGCACGAGATCTCCGCCCTTGGGTTTTACCGCTTTCAAAAAGGCGGTAAAAGACCCGATACCGGTACTGGAAACGTAGTTCAGTCCACCGCACTGAAAGATGAGGCGTGAGTATCCAGCCTCGACGGCACGATTTACACGTTTCTGAAAGAAGTTCGAGTTGTAGGTATCGATGTATCCGGTGAGGTACAACACCAGACAGCCTTCAACCTGATCTACTTTCTGTAGACGGATCTTGAGGCTTTCATCTTTCTCTTCATCAAATCCGGGGACGATATCGTTATTGCTCATACGTTTCTGTTCTTTCCAGTGATTCAATCATATTAGATGCGCCCGATAAAATTGTCAAACCGAGCACCCTCATGCTAACCCCTGATCAAGCGTGATTACTGCACCGTTCATATCCGGTTCTTCGGCAAGAATGAGCTGATTCACAAGTCGCGCCACCCGCTCCGGTGCAATCAGCTCACCCCGGGGAGACTTACCCGCCAATTTCTTGCGTTCCACCGATGAAAGATACTCCGTATCAACATAACCCGGTGCGATCAGGTTTACCGTTACGTTCTGCCCATTTGTTTGCTGTGCCGCCGATTTGCACAGAGAGGATAGACCACTCTTTGCGGCTCCATAGGCGGCGATGCGCCGGAAACCGCGCAGGGTGTCCCCATGGGGCCCGCCGAAGAGGACGATGCGTCCCCAGCCGGCGGCAACCATAGCGGGAAGATAACGTGATACCAGAATCCCGGGAAGCACCAGATTCAGATCTACGAGGCGCTGCCAGGTGACGTGGTCCGTCTCCGCCAGAGAGGCGTAGGAGATCGGTCCCAGCGCGGCCACGAGAATGTCCACCCCGCCAAGGCTATCGAGATGGGGGAGTAGGTCGGTGGGCCGCTCCAGCGGTACCAACAGACCACGAGCCTTGCCGCCATGGTCTCGGATATAGGTAACTACCCGGTCCAGTTTGTCCTGGTTGTGCCCACCGTGACATATGATCGACGCCCCCTGTGCTGCCAACGCATAGCACACGGCACGTCCAATGCCCCCACTGCCGCCGATAACGAGAGCTCGATGGTTTTGTAAGCGTGTACTTTGGGTTCCGACCCGGTTCAACAGGCCCATCGGCACAGAGTACAGTTGTCTTCCCCTTCTGAGCAACCTATACTGGGGGTATGAAGACGATCTTTCGTGTGGGGTTGGTACTGGCGTGTGTCGTGGGGTACGTCCCGGCGCAGGATTCTCCCGTTTTTCTGGAAACGGCGGAACAGTTTCGGAGCGCAGTGGCGTTTGGGACGTCACTGGCAGACCTGAGCGCTGCGGCGGACGATATGGAACAACTCCAGGAGATGGCCGAGCGCGTACTGATTCTCGACGGTATCGCCGCCTCAGTAACGGTCTATTCCGTTGAAGAGGACGACTTCTACGTTGAGGTTGAGCTCGTGGGGGGATCCTGGGACGGTCTGGAGACGGTGAACGTCCACAGTTCCTACGTGGTACTTGATGATCCGATCTTTGCCGAGCAGGTGGCGGAGCGTGAACCCCGCGACCCACCGGACAATATGATCCTGCGGAATCGTCGCGTGCTGGTAGCTGGCCGGCTGGTGAACGTTGCTGAATCTCCCACGGGAGACCTGGTTCCCGTCATTCAAGCGTTCGAGGTGCGGGTTATCCGGTAACGCCGGGAGTCTCCACCCTGCCGGGCCCGTCAATTGGTCCCGTCGATCCGGATATCCCCGGGCCGGAGCTTCTTCTTCCCGGACATCACCGCGGACCGGACTAAGACCGAACGCAACTCGCGCACGTTTCCGGGCCAGTGGTGCTCACACAGCAGCTCCACCGCCGAGTGACACACCTGGACATCGCCGAATCCCTCCGTCTCCAGCAGAGCCCGCGCCAAGGCCGGAACGTCTTCGAGTCGCTCCCGCAGAGGTGGTACCCGGATGATAATGCCGGCCAAGCGGTGCCACAGATCCAGTCGAATCCGGCCGGTGCGCTGGAGCAAGGTGAGGTCCCGATTTGTTGCTGATATGATCCGCGTATTCACCGGCACCGTCTCACTTGCTCCCACCGCGCGAATCTCTTTGCGCTCCACCGCACGCAGCAGCTTAGACTGGAGCTCGGGCGCCATCTCTGCCACTTCATCGAGAAACAACGTCCCGTTCTTGGCGGCCTGGAAGAGCCCGTCCTTGTCTTTGGCCCCGGTGAACGCTCCCTGCCGCGAACCAAACAGTTCGGATTCGGCCAGGCCGGAAGCCACCGCTGCCATGTTGGTCGCGATAAACGGTCCCGGGGGATTCCGCACGGAGTGAATTCCCCGAGCCACCAGCTCTTTCCCGGAGCCCGTCTCCCCAGCTACCAGAATCGGAATCGTGCAGGCAGCCGCTTTCACCACAACTGCCCGGAGCTCGCTCACCACGCGGCTCACTCCCACGAGCTGAGTCCGCAGATGCTCCGGCGTTTCATGAACCTCACAAAAGGTATCACGCCGTCCCAGCGCCTGGAGCAGACGCTCCTTGACGATTCCACTATGACAGGGCGCAGGAATCCAGCCGGCCACTCCGCGGTCACCCACCTCAAAGGCCATATAGGCATCCGAGCGCTCCACCACGGCGATTACCGGAACCGACCGGAACTGCGATAGAACGCGATCAATGACCGCCAGGGCGGTGGTGGAGTCGGTGCGGCAATCCACGATAATTGCGATGGGGTGGTAAAACGAGCGTTTCTGCCGCTTCAGGAAACGCTCAGGATCGTTCTCTTGCTGAACGGGCACCACCAGGTTAACGGCGACCTGAATTGTGTCAAACAGCACCTTATCGTCAGAAAATAGAACGATCATACGATTTTTCCTCGAAGGGCCTATTATATTTGGGGCGAGTTATGCGATTTGTCAACTATTAATTGGTGTCCACCGACGGAAAGAGGTATTACAGTATCCTCTGGAGTTTCCCGTGCCGCAACCGGAATGGCTAGCCCTATTCACCAGTCGTAGACACCTCGTGCAGTTTTTCTCCGATATTCTGTTGTTGGGGCTGGCGATGCTGGCCGATGGATGGATCCTGGTACGAGTTGCACGGGAGGCCGGCGTGTATCTGGCGCTGGCGCTGGAAGCCGCGGTGGCGCTTGGCGCAGTGATCATTGTGGGCAGCACGATCCACCACCAGATTCAGCACCTGCACCGATCTGCCCGGGAGGGCAGTTTCCAACCTAAACAGTACGCCCTCCTGGCGGCGTACGTCGTGGCGGCGGTCCTTCTGGTTCTTCCCGGATTTGCCACCGATCTCATCGGGCTGCTGATCTACACGCCGCCGGGACGATTTCTGTTCGTGGCGCTCTTCCTTCGGAGAAACCGGGAGCGACTGCCCGTGGTCTACGAGTACTTCAAGCTGAAAGTCTATTCCGACGGTAATGAGCCCGGAGACGATGCACGATGAGCGGTAACCCGATCAACGGCCGCACCAGTACAGCCGCCCAGGCACCTCGCCGGGGGGTAGCTGATCGGCCCGCCATGCGCTGTGCCGCGCGAAACGCTACGATCGTCAGGACCGGTCCAAACTGACTGGATTGCTCGCGCATCCACTTGAGGAGGATCGGCGCATCGGAACCGACGAATACCAACCGCGGTCCCGCTTTGCGAATCGCCGTGGTAATCGCGTCCGTATTTGAGGCGTGAAACACCGCCCGTCCCACGACCCGCAACTGCGGAAAGGTAGCACGCACGTTTTGTTCTACCCGCTGCAACTGATCCTGTGATCGCCCTACCAGGTAGACCGTGGCCCCATCGCCCTCAGCACGCGCCATGATTCTCACGACGCTCTGAAACTCCTGAAACGCCCCGACCCGGCAACCCGTGGCCACTCTGATCTGCCGTGCGGCCCCCCCGCCGTTGGGAACTACGCGCCCCTGAACATCCAGCAGGTACTGCCGCGTGGGTCGCGAGCGAGCGATCCGCCACAGCAGCATCCGGTCGGCGAAAATCAGGGCCCCCAGCTGGGAACGAGCGGCTCCCCAGACGTCGGCCAGGTCTTCAGTTGTCTGTTCCACCACAGGAACGCCAAAAAATCGTCGTTGCGTGCATGCCATCAGGTACTCCCGTGTTTAAGAAGCGGAGGCAGTGTATTCACTCCGCAACGACTGTACAAGAGTGGCAGCCGCCACCGCAGCGGTTTCCGCGCGGAGCACCGGAACCGGCATACGCCGGATCTTCCAGCCCTGCTCCGCGAGGTAGGAGACCTCTTCGCCGGCGAGGCCCCCTTCGGGTCCCACCAGCACCCGGATCTCGCCGGGAGGTCGAGGGTAGTCGATGCCGCGGCGGATCGACAGCACCTCTTCCGCCGTCTCATGGAACACGAAGGACAAGCTCGAACTGTCCTCCGCCGGGGTATCCCGCGCACCCAAATCGGAGAGCTGTGCCGTCGGCGCCAACGTGGGAAGCGTGGGACGCCCGGACTGCTGCGTTGCCTCCCGGACGATTCCCTCCCAGCGGCGACTCTTGCGCTGCAGATCGCCGGGATCGGGACGACTCACACAGTGGCGGGTGATTACCGGCACAATCCGGTCTACTCCCAGTTCCGTCACCTGCCGGACAACGGTATCCAGCTTCTTTCCCTTGAGCAGTGCCACGTAAAGCGTCACGGGAATTGGTGACCGGATAGCTGAACCCGCGGAAGCTCCTTCCTCCCGGTGCACCACGCGGAGCACCACCCGGTTCTGATCGGCGGCGGCGGGAGCAACCACCACCGCCCGGGCGCGGCAGCCGCTGCGGTCCACACAGGAAATCTCACTCCCCGCCGCCACGCGCCGCACCCGCGCGAGGTAGTGGTGTTGCTCCTGCGTGAGCTCAATCACCGCTCCCACCGCGGGAATCGCCGCAACTACCAGCTGTTTCACCGGCGCTGTTGCTCCAGAAACTCCATGGCGCGCTGGAGTACGCGGTCGTACTCCAAATCGTACGCCTCGTCACGATTGAGGGTGCGGTTTACTTCCACCCGCACCAGGCGTCGGATGTAGCGCTCGTTGACTTCCAAACCCTCCTCCTGCAGCTCGGAGATAAACTCGGAAAGCTCCTGATCGGTGGGCTCGCCCACCCGATCCACGAAATCCACGATACGGCGTTCTTCCTGGATCTGGATGTACGCTTGCTGCTCAGCATCGGTGAGTTCCTCTTCCTCCACCACGATATCCGGCTCCACCCCGACTTCATCGATATCGGTACCGGCCGGGGTGTAGTACCGGGCCATCGTCAGCCGGAAGCCGGCCTGGCCCACGCGGCGCACCTGTTGCACGCTCCCCTTGCCGTAAGAGGTGCGGCCAATCACCGTGGCGCGCTCCCGGTCTTTCAGGGCGGCGGCGAGAATCTCCGCCGCAGAGGCGGAACCACCATCGATCAGCACCACCACCTCGATATCGTCATCCACGTCTTTGCCGGAACCCGCCGTGTACCGCTGGTTCTCCCGCGCTACGCGACCCCGCGTCTCCACCACCAGACCGCCGTCAAAGAAGAGGTCCGACACATCAACTACACCGCTCAGGAGCCCCCCGGGATTGGACCGGAGGTCGATAATCAGCGATTCATAGCCGGCCTCCCGAAACTCCTCGATCGATTCTCGGACGCGCTCGTCGGTGTACGGAGTGAACTGGATAATCCGCAGGAAGGCGGTGGTGTCATCGATCATGTCCGACTTGACCGTGGGAACCTGAATGACGGCACGCTCCAGGGCCACGGGAAACTCCAGTTCCTCACCCCGCAGGATCGTGATCGCAACCTCAGATCCCGGCTCTCCCCGGAGCCGATCAACCACGTCGTCCACGGACATATCGGCGGTCGATTCGCCTTCCACCTCTTTAATTCGGTCCCCGGCGCGAAGTCCGGCGCGGAAGGCGGGGGTATCCTCAATGGGGGACACCACTTCTACGTACTGCGATCTTCCGTTATTGCGAACCGGTTTACTGATGTACATCCCCACGCCCCCAAACTCACCACTGGTGGTATCCGTGAGGCCGCGCATTTCCTCGCCGTCGAGATAGGCGGAGTGCGGGTCATCCAGCGCCTCAAACATCCCCTCCAAGGCGCCCTCGATCAACGTATCGGGATCAACTTCATCAACGTAACTTCGTTGAACAAATTCATATACCTGTTCAAACAGCCCCAGGGCTTCTTCCGAGCTGCTCACATCTCCCTGGGAGCCTTGGGCGGTTACCTGCGGTACCAGTGCCAAGGCGACAAAGAACGCAGCGAATATGGCTGTAATGCCGCCCCACATGATCGGTCGGGGCGTGCTGTGCTTGTGGTCCATGAGACCTCCTGTCGGTTTATTGTACTGATTGCAGGTTGACGCCAGCAACCACCGGCCCGTAGACTCTGGCAAGTGGCGAAAAAAACGCTTCTTCTTACCTTAATCGGGCTCTATCAGGCAGTACGATTCGTTTTACTCACATTTGTTCTGGTTATTATGCTCCAGATGTCATCGCAGCCGAGCTTCTCCGGCGTGGCCCTGGCGCTGGCGGGAGCAGCGGTCCTGCCGACTCTGCTGATCTTACAGCTGATACTCACCCGATCCGGAGCACTTCTGGCTCCGTTGCGCGTCGCGCTGGCTCTCCAGTTGATCGGCAGCGCGGTGACAGTTGCGCAAGTTGCCGGGGGATACGCGTCCCTCCTGGAGCCATCCGTCACCACGATCGGGCTGGCGGGAATTCTTTTCCTCCTCGATGCAGTAAGCCTCCTCTTTCTGTTATCATATACTCCGCAGTCAAGCCGGCGCGATCCAGAGGCCCCCTCTCGTGAGAGACCGGATCAGCCGCAGATTAGCGTGGAAGAGGTGAGCGTGGAAGAGGTGAGCGCGGAAGAGGTGAGCGTGGAAGAGGTGAGCGCGGAAGAGGTGAGCGCGGAAGAGGTGAGCGCAGAAGAGGTGAGCGCGGAAGAGGTGGAGGACCAATAATGCAAATCGTGCCGGTGGCCAGCGGCAAAGGTGGCGTGGGCAAATCCCTGGTATCCGCAAATCTCGCAATCGCCTTGGCGCAAGGGGGACACCGGGTAGTCCTGGCGGACCTGGATCTCGGTGGGTCCAACCTGCACCTGGTGCTGGGATTCCGCGGGACCGGGGCCTCCATCGGCAGTTTTCTCGGTCGCAAGAAAATCGACTTCTCCAACGTGATTCAGGAAACCGATATCCCGAATCTACGCTTTATTCCCGGTGACGCGGAGATACCCGGCCTGGCCAATCTCAACGCATCCCAGAAAAACATGCTTATTCGGCGCCTGAGTGATCTGGATGCCGACTACCTGGTACTCGACCTGGGAGCTGGCACCTCACAGAACATCCTCGACTTTTTTCTGATGTCCGGGCAGGGAATCATCGTGACGACCCCCACTCCTACCGCCACGGTAAATGCGTATCTGTTTCTCAAGAACGCGGTATTCCGGCTGCTGCAGCGGTCGGTGAACAAGAAGTCCCCCGGAGGAAAGTATATCGATAGTCTTTTCCGGGATCGCAGCTCCCTACAAAAGATCTACATTCCCGATATCGTTCATGAGCTCGATCAACGAGACCCGGACGCTGCCAACCGCTATCGAGAGGCGGTACGTCGCTTTCACCCCCGGCTGATCATGAATATGATCGATGATCCCAAGGATGCGGACACGGTGACGCGCCTCCGCCGGAGTGCCCACCAGTATTTGGATCTGGATTTGCTGCACCTGGGCATCATTTACCGGGACAGTTTGCAGGATACCGCCCTCACCGCCCGCCTTCCGATCCTGCGGTACAAGCCGCGGGCAGTCCTGTCTCAGGCGATCTACCGAATCGCGGAAAAGATGCTCTCCCTCCAGGAGGAGGATCAGGATAGCTTTCTCGATCTGGAGACGGTAAACGATTCCTACGATGCCGCCGGACAGGAGGCGGAACAGGATTTTGACAACAAACTGAACTACATTGAAGAGCTACTGAATACGGGAGCGCTCTCCCACGGAGATCTGGTGGAAACGATCAAGAGCCAACACCATGAGATCGTGCAGCTCAAACGGCAGAACGCCCTGTATAAATCGAAACTCGTGGCAGCAATGCAGAAAGGTTTTCAGGTTTGAGGCACCATGGCGGAACATGCTGAGTCTGTCACCGGCCTACTGAAGATAGAGATTCCCACGCCGGCGTTATCCGTTTCGCTGACATTCCAGGCCAGCGACGACGGAGATGCGTGGGATGTAGATCGACTGGCGGCAGCCCTGGGCGAACGGGGGGTCCCGGCGGTGGCCCGCGAGACGCTACAGGAGTTCATCACCACCGCCCAATCCTCAAAAGACACCGTCAGTACCACCGTCCTCGAAGGCACCGAGCCGGAGCTTCCCTCGCCGGAACACGTCGTATGGAGCGAGGACCTCTCCATGCCGGAAACCCTCACGGAAATACGGGACCGGGTGCTCGAGCGGGCGGAATCTCCTCAGATCTTCCGGGAAGTGCGGGAAAAGGTAGAGCGCCGGAAGGAAGTCCCCAAGAAGGGAATGCTCGGCATCGGCTCCAAGACGGAAACGGTCACGGTAACCGAGACGGTGACCCGCACGGAAAAGGTGTACATCGACCCCTCGGTGGAACAGGTGTGGTCGGTGGCCCAGGACCAGACGCTGGGGGAGCTGACACCCACCACTGCGGGCAAACCGGGGAAGGACGTCTTCGGCAAGCCGGTGCCGGCGAAACAACTGGCCGATCCCCGCTTCTATCTCGGGGATAACCTGTCCCGCAAAGGCAACACGGTCACCGCTACCGCCGAAGGATTCCTCAGGGTAGGACGAAACTGGGCAGATGTGGTGCCCTACGCGCCGCACCGCTGGTCGGTATCACTGAGCGATGATCAGGCAACCTGCTATTTGACGGTAACTCCAGGGAGCGAGGACAGCACGCTCCCCGACGGCGGTGAGATACTGGAAACGGCAGTGCAACTCCCGTATCCGGAGTCATCCCTGATGAGCGCCGACGAGCTGCAGCGGCTGGTAAACGGCCAGATCGCCTCCGGCGAGGCGGCCCAGCTGCCGATCTCCTCCTCCCGGGATGGATCATTCGATATCGTGGTCTCCGAGGACAAGCTCCAGGCGCTACTGTATATCCATAAGGGGAAGGGCCGCGGCAAGAAGCTCAACCTGAAGGAGATCGGGAGTGCTATCAAGGAGAGTCGTCTCAAGGGACTGAACCTGCAGAAGATCAGTGAGGATATTAAGGCGTTCTACGGCAGTACTGAGTTTGACCTCACCGGCTATGTTTTGGCAGAGGGGTCCGCTCCCACGCCGGGTCCGAACCGGGAAGTCGAGTTTTCCGTGCGCTTCGAGAACGACGCACGCACCGAGAAGCACATCGAGGCGCTGCGTAACGCACCCGCGGAGGATGCGCCGGCGTCACTCACCGAATTTCCGGTGGAGGCGGTCCAGAAAACTGCCCGCGTCGAGCATGAGCAGCTCCTGGCCACGATTGACCCGGTAACCCCGGGAGAACCGGGGACCGATGTCTATGGCGCCACGATCGCGGCTCCCCCGGGAGAGACTCCTGTCTTTCATCTGTACGAAAACGTGGAGCAAAAAGACGCGATCATTGCCACCACCGCCCCCGGTGTGCTGGACTACGCGGAGATCGACGGAGAGTACCACCTCCGTGTCCGGGCTCATATCGATGCTTACGCCTCCGTTGAAATCGCCTCCGACAAGATGACCGCCACTATCTCCATGCGGGAGGGGTCCGGCACGGGGCGCCGCCTGAGCCGCGAGCTGGTGCAGGAAGCGCTGGAAGAGGCCGGGGTTTCCTATGGAGTGCGGGAAGAGGCGATTGATAAGGCGCTCGCCGCGGCGAAGGCGGGAACCGAGGTGGAGCATCTGAGTATCGCTGAGGGAACCGCCGCGGTAGACCAGAGTGAAAATACGCTGGAGATGGCGGTTAACACGCAACCAAACGCTGCGGTGCGTATCAGAAACGATGGTACCGCCGATTACCGCAGCCAGAATTCGATTATCACCGTCCAGAAGGGCCAGGAGCTGTGCCGCATCCTCCCCTCTCAGCAGGAACCGATCGATGGGGTCACCGTCACCGGAGAGGCGGTTCCGGCAAAATCGGTGACGGGCCTCCAAATCGAGTTCGGTGAGAATATCGAACAGCAGGAGCAGGAGGACGGCAGTGTGCTGGTGGTGGCCGCCACCGAGGGCGAATTCGTCCATGGCAAGAATCGCATGGAGGTCCGCACCACCCATACGATTAAGGGCGACGTGGATATGTCGGTGGGGAACATTAAGTTCCCCGGCACGGTACTCATCGGCGGAACGGTGCGCGCCGGTTTCTACGTCATGTCCGGGGGCGACATCAAGGTGGCGGGCGGTGTGGAGGCGGCCTTACTTTCCTCGGAAGGGGATATAGTTATCAAACAGGGAGTGAAGGGCGCCGGCAAGGCGGTCCTGCGCAGCAAGAACAACATTATGAGCCCCTTTGTTGAGCTGGCCACGTTGCTCTCGGTGGGAGATGTGGTGCTCAAAACCGCGATCGTCCGCTCCCGTATCAAGTGTAATGGGCGCATCACGTTTCAGGGCGACAAGGGACGCCTGGTGGGGGGGACGATCCGCGCCCGGCATGGGATTGAGGCGACCTCGGTGGGTTCTCCGCGCGGGGTGAAGACGACGATTTCTTTCGGGCAGGACTACCTCATCGCCGATCTCATCGAGAAGGAAGAGAAGGAGATCGAGAAGGTCAAGACGCGTATTTCGCAGCTCGATATCGAGATGAGGAAGGCGGAAAAGAGCTCCGACGAGAGCCAACTCCAGACGCTGCGCAAGGAAAAGGTCAAGATGCTTAAGCTTATGGAGAAGCGCGGACTGCGGCTGTTTACCTTGCGGGAGCGGTTTGAGCAGCACTTTCCCAGCAAAGTGGTGGTCCGGGGTGACGTCCACTCGGGAACGATCTTCGAAAGCCATGGACGTACCTATGAGGTAACGACTCCCCGCAAGGGTGTGTCGGTAGAATTTGACCCGCATACGGGTAATCTCGATATTTCCGAACTGAACGGGAGTTAACTATGCCGCTGTTTATAAATTTTCCAGATTGGATATCACCGGAGATCATTCCCGGATTGCCACTGCGCTGGTACGGTATGATGTACCTGGTGGCGTTCGCGCTCACCTATATTCTCACTATCCGCCAGCTGCGCAGTCAGCGCCTGAGTATCAGCTATCTCACCAATGATGATGTGGTGAATCTGTTCTTCTGGACGATCATCGGACTCCTGATTGGGTCACGGTTGTTTGCAACCACAATCTACGATACCACCGGCCGCTACCTGCGGGAGCCGTGGCTGATCTTCTGGCCCTTTGATGACAATATGAACTTTGTGGGACTCCAGGGAATGAGCTACCACGGTGGCCTGGTGGGCTCCGTGGTGGCGTTTATCGTCTACTGCAAGGTGAAAAAGATCGACGTCCTGGAGATGGGAGACGTGGTGGCCACCGCGGTCCCCCTGGGATACACCTTCGGCCGTCTGGGAAACTTTATTAACGGCGAGTTGTACGGGCGGATCACCTCCGCCTCCTACGGTGTGCTCTTTCCCCAGGCGGAGCGGGTTCCCACCAGCCACCCCGCCGTGCGGGAGATCGCCGACGAGGTGGGCATCGACATCGCCGGACAGAGCATGGTGAACTTGCCGCGCCATCCGTCCCAGCTGTATGAGGCGTTTCTCGAGGGAATTCTGCTGTGGGCGATCATGTGGTTCGTGCTGCGGCGGCGGAAACCGTTTCGGGGGTTTATGATCGCCGTATACCTGATTGGGTACTCCCTGGCGCGGTACGTGGCGGAGTATTTTCGGGCACCGGACCCGGGCCTGGACTTCGTCATTCAATGGGGGCCGGCCAACAATCCGCGCTGGCTGCTCCTCTCACCGTTGAATATCACCACCGGCCAGGTGCTGAGTCTGCTCATGGCGGCGGCGGGTGTGGTGCTGCTGCTGATTCTGCGGGCGTATGCAAAACGCTCACCCCGGGTAGAGACGTTCGATACGTAGGTTCTACACCGAGTACCGCACCCGGCTCTTGGCGATGCGCTTGCGTGACGCACGGATTTCGTCGCCGTACTCGCTCAAGACCGTCTGCAGCCGCTCCTTCAGGGTGTCCAGACTGAACTCCCGTTGTGCCACCTGAAAGTTGTGCTCCACGATCTCCTCCCGGAGGTCGCGGTCGGTGACAACGCGACGGATCTCCTCCAGGACGTGGTCTTCCACCACCAGATGCCCCTGCTCATCATAGCGGTCACGGACTTCGATATTTCGCAAACCCGCCGTCATGATGTCGGTCTTGTAGACCAGGTAGGTGGTAGTCACCACCGGCACCCGCGCGGCGATCGACTCCAGCAGCGCGTTGCCAAACCCCTCCCACGCCGGGAGGTAGGTCACCAGATCGGCGTGCACCAGCACATCGCGATTGGTATACAGGCGCTCCCCCTCCTCACTGCTGCCCCGGACGCTGCGAACCCGATCGCTAATGATGTGCAGCGCCACCCCCCAGTCAGCGGCGGTCCGACGAATCAGCTCAATATATTCCTCATCGGGCTCATCCCCCTGGTAGAGGGAAATGATGTACTGCAGCCGTTCTCGCAGCTCCGGGAAACGCGCGGCCAGCCGTCCCACCAGCGCCACGGAGTCTTCGATCCGTTTTCGGGGGACGATCCGGGTGGGCTGTACGATCAGCAGGTCGCTGTCGCTGAATCCGAAATCACGGCGAAAATGCGCGTTGTATTCATCAGCGACTGCCGGGGTACGGAAGTCCTCGCAGTTGGGAATGATGTGGGGCTGTACCCGCTTCAGCGAGGTGAGGATGTGCGCCGCGTAGGAGGAGATCACCACATGCTCCAAGCCCAGATCCACCGGCGGCATGATCCGATTGAGCAGCGTTTCAATCCGGCTCTTGGAAAAGCGGCTCCGCTCCCACCAGAAATCGTGGTGGTGAAAGATCGTGGCCACGCGTTGCGCAGTGGCGACGTAGTACATCGCGACCCCGCCGAGGATCGTCATGGGCATGGCGTTGGTGTTCTGACCGATAAGCACGTCGATATGATTGTCTTTCACCAGATCGTGCAGCATCTCACCCAGTTCACGGCCGCGGGTTTCGATCTGTTCCACGAGCTGGCGCAGGTCGTTTCCACTGGGATGCGGTGGGCGCCGGGACATATGGGGAAACACCTGTAACTCCACGTGGCGCTGGAAGTCGCTGTCGAAACGGAACTCCGGCAGCTCGAACTGTCGCTCCCGGGGGAGCACATCCAGGGGCTGCGCATAGGTGCCGGCCACGGTGAACACCTCGTGTCCCAACTCCTGCAGTACCCCAATCCATTTGTCCACCTCCAGCGAGACGCCGTCAACTCCGCCAAGCTTCCCACTGACGACGGCGATCCGAAACGTGTCATCCCTCATGGTTGGTCCGTCCCCTTCCGCGAATTGCGCCATCCGATTATGCCGTGGAGGGCGAGAATCACCAGCACCAGGGCTGCTCCATACGGTACCCAGTCTCCCCAGCGCATGTACAGAGTGGCGGGGCCGCTACCGGTGGCGCCGGGTGCGGGTACCGCCACATCGGCGATTAGGTACTCTTCGGAGTACTGTGGTGTGGTGGCAACGATCGCACCCCGGGCGTCGATGTGCGAGGTCACGCCGCTGGCGGTGGCGCGCACCATGGGGCGACGGAGCTCTACGGTGCGGAAGAGCGCCGCGGCGAAATGCTGTTGGGCGGCGGTCTCCTGCAGCGACCAGTAGTCGTTGGTGAGGTTGACGATCACCTCCATGCCGTTCAGTGCAAAGCGGCGCACCTCTTGGGGAAACACGTCTTCGAAACAGATGGGGGTGGCAAATCGCACCTGGGGATGGTGAAAGATCGTCCGCTCCGCTCCGGGTGTCCAGAAAGCGATATCAAAGTCCTGCAACATCGAATACACCCAGGGAAACTGCTCTTCATAGGGAAAGTGCTCAGTGAAGGGAACGAGACGGATCTTGTGGTACGTCTCTCTGCGCTCACCGCTGTCAGAAAAGAGCACCGCCGCATTGTAGCTGTTACGCTCCACCTCGGCACCGTCGTCATCGAGGACCCGCCGGTAGTCGTCGTTTCCGGTCACCAGCCAGCGACCGAGAGACTCCTGGTAACCGTTGAACTCCTGTACCAGCCGGGCCAGGCGGTAGCGCTCAGGATCTTCCTGAGACCAACGGCGAATGTTGGGCACAAAGGCAGTTTCCGACCACACGATCAGATCTGGGTCGTACTGGAGCGTTTGGTCGGTGATCCGCTGCAAGGCGTCCAGCGTCTCGTCGTAGTCGTGTTTTCTGGGGTCACTATTCTGTTGGACCAGGGCCATACGCACCGTATCCCGGGAGGGAAGCTCCCGCATCAGCATCAGCGCCCCGCCCCCGTGGGAGAGGATCAGCGCCGATACCGCCACCAACACCCAGGTGCGCCGTGTCGGGGGGCGACGGCCGCCGCGCCCCAATAGGGGCAGGCCGCCGGGGCCGGCGCCGCTCCGGTGCGAGAGAATCGCCTCCGCCAGGGCCGCATTCACCACCAGCACGATCAGGCTTACCAGCCAGACACCGCCGAACTCCGCCCACTGAATCACCGGACGGTTCTGG
>JAWOCO010000407.1:0-3451 GCA_046483765.1 Alkalispirochaeta sp.
CGGGTGTGGGACGGCCGCTGGGGGTATTGGCGCTGGGCCGCCGATGGTGGTGTCAGTGAGTGGTGGAACTTGCAGGGAAACCAGCGCTACCATCCCCCGCAGGCGGTGATCGACGCCTTTGAGGCGGAGGGATTTGTGTGGGGCGGCAAGTGGCTCTTCTTCGACCCGATCCATTTTGAGTACCGCCCGGAGGTGATCATCATGGCTCAGGAGCAGAACCGCCGGCGGTGAGCCGGCTAACGACGCGGGCTAACGACGCCTTCAGCGTGCCGGATAGCCACGCCGGCAGCGCGCAGGCTAACGAGTGAGATCTCTACCCGCGCCGGGCGGCATCGATCAACTGCTGAGCTTTGGGCACGTCGTCGCGGTGGACAATCAGCGAGAGCGTCTGGCCCACCGATCCGATCGGCGTGCCCGGTCCACCGCCGATACCGACCACCCGATATCTGACACGTACTCCTTCACGGCGCAGGAGATGGAACAGCGAAATCGCCTCCTCCGGTCGGTGACCGGGATCGGAGGCGAGTTCCGTCCATAAACTGCCCCGCCGCAGGTATTCGGCGATGGCGCTCATCCAGCGTCGTGCAGGGCCCGGCGTGGATTGGTTCATAGGCAACCGGTTACCGAGAGCATCCGCTACTTGGCGGAGGCTTCGCGCACGGCGCTGGAAATGCGGCGGATCGTATCGGAGATCGACGCCCGGGCGTTCTCGGCAAGTGTTTCCGCTTCAGCGTACTCTTCCTCCTGAAAGGCTGCCTCCGCCTGGGATACTTCATCGGCGCTGGTATCGAGATCGCTCTCGGTGGCGGAGAGGTCGAGGCGGAGGCCGGGAACATCGCGGGCATCATCCAACGCGGTCCGGGCTTCTTCCAGGGCAGCGGTGGCATCAGCCACCGAGGTTTCGGCGCGGTCCCGAGCGGAGGCCTTGGCATTGGTGGCGTCTTCAACTGCCTGTTCCGCGGCGGCCTGCGCCTCTCCCGCCAGCGTGCGGGCGGAATCGTACTCCTCGTTCTCCGCGGCTGACTCCATCTCAGCTAACAGCTGTTGCGCGTCTTCCAGGGACTGTTGGGCGTATTCACGGACATCCGGGTTTCCCTGTGCTTGCTCGACTGCCTCCCGGGCAGCGGCCATCTCTTCTTCCGGTGGCTGAGCGCAGGAGACGATGGACACGATTGCCAGCCCAATAATGGTGATAAACAGTAGATGTAACGTTTTCTTCAGTTTCATAGTTTTCTCCGTACTTAATTATCGACTGGATTGGCGGTCGCGACAACCGGGGCGACCTGTTGTATCCTGTCCGTCGTGATCTTCATGAATCTGGCGGTGCGCATTCTATCGGCGACGGTTGTGTCGTTTGTTTTTTCCTTGCTATTTGGCGGCAGTTCCTCGTCTTGGGATGATGATATCCGTGATGCCCTGCTGGAGGTGCGAGATCCGGTGGCTGTCTCCCAGGAACTGCTGCTCGTAACCGGTGATATCCCCACACCAGCGAACCACGCTGCCGGTGTTGCTCCGGTCGCGCTCCTGTGGACCCTGGCGGAGCTAGGCGCCGATCGTGCGCTTCTGCCGACCTCGTGGGAGGCTGCGGATCTCTCAGTTGCGGACGCAGCTTCTCTGGATTCGGTGGTGACTACTCGTCTGGAGGAGGAGTTCGCCCGCATCGATGAAAACATCGCTGAGCTCTTCGAGGCGATTCGCATCGGTTCCATCGCGCCCGGTGAGGCCGATCGGTTCGTGAATGAGCTGCGGCAGTTGGTGGCCGAGAGCAATATCCGAGTTCAGCGGGCCCTGGACGGGGATCCCGGCTCGGCCGGTGACTCGGTGGATGAGATGATCGATCGCTTCGGCCGGGACCGCGTGGCGCTGGAGCTCTCCGATCTGGGTCTATCGCTGCCGAGCTATCCCGCCGGGGAGGCGCTTCCCGTTCCTCCGGGGAGAGCCGACGGAGATGATCAGTTTCGACGGCTCCCCTACGCGGACCTCCAGCGCTACGTATCGGAGGTGAATCGTCTGTCGGCTCGATTGGTCGCGCTGGAGGAGGCGGGCTACTTCGATAACGCAGATCCCCAAACCCGGCCACGGATTATGTACGACCATCTACGTTCACTTCGACGGGAGTTCTACCAACAGCCCTCCGAGAGTGGCCTATCAGCGTGGCGTGAGGCGCGGAACGAGTACTTTCAGGTGGTGGATCGCTTGATCGGCCCGGATACGCAGGCCCGGCTGGCACAGCGGCTGGAACGGCTGGAAGCGGAAGAGGACCTGGACGATGAGAGCGCGGCGCAGATCGCTGCCATGCAGCAGGAGCTTGCCGACAGTTTTGCCGTGACCCGGAGACAGTACGCCGAACTCAAGGCGCTGCGGGACGAGCTCGCACGGATAGTGGGCGGGTCCTTGGTGATTCTTGAGGATGAGGCGGGAACGGAGGGGGGGGCGGAACCGCGGGCCGTGGTGGCCAATAGTGTGCTCGAAGAAGAGCATCTCTACGCCCCCACCGGCTGGAACCGTACCCTCCTGCTCACCGCAGTCGGTCTTGTAGTTGGAATGATGCTGGTACCGTTCCGCAGGGGTGTGGCGGTCATGCTCTCGCCGATTGGGTGGCTTTTGGGAGCATCACTGTTTGTAGTGCTTTTTGTAACGATGGGAATCTGGATACCCCCGCTGGCCGTGGTGGTGGTGCTCGTGGGGGCTACCGGCGCCGTGACGCTGACGGCAGGTATCTCCCAGGGACGCGGGAAGCGCGCCATTGCGGGGCGGGCCGCAGACCGCCTCCCTTCGCGACAGTTGCGGCGGACGCTACTGCGCGGCGGGATCGGCCCGGATGCCACGGGACGCCGTCGGGTGGCGGTGGTGGTGGTGGCGCCCGAGGCTAAGGGCGCAGGGGCGCCGGCGGTACTCATGTCGTTTCAGCGGGCAATTTCCCGAAAGGTGAGAAAACACGGGGGGATCATATTTGGGGAAGAGGGGCTCACCGTGTTTGCGGCGTTTGAAGTGGGGCATGCGGGCAAAGAAGACTCGGCAATCCACGACGTATGTACCGCAGTGCAGGAATTGGTCTCCAAGACGCTGCCGGCAGCTACCCCGGTCCGGTGCGGCGTAGAGATTGGGGACCTGGCGTTTTATGTTTCCCCCATCGGTGGGTATCGGGCCACCGGTCGGGCCATCACCTACGCCCGGCGCCTGGCAGAACTGGCGCGGAAACATCGGGTACGCGCCCTGTTTGGAGAGAATGTGGTCTCGACGGATGGTGATAGCCACCACCCCGCAGGGGAAATGCGACATTTTCAGGAACAGGGTAAACTGGTGGTATCCTCCGCCGGTGAGCGATACGCGTTCTACAGCCTCAGGGAAATAGACCGTCCATCGCCCTGAGACGCACTACTTTTCCCCCGCCTTCCCCAAAGTCGGCGCGGTAGCGTTCGCCGTCGTTGGAAAACGCTGAGGCGTACTC
>JAWOCO010000409.1:0-3053 GCA_046483765.1 Alkalispirochaeta sp.
GTACCACCACTCCTGCCCCTCAGTAGCCTCTTCGACTCCCTCGTCGACAAACCGTCCGAGATAACTCCCGCCAACTCCGATCTGACCAACCCAGATCTCGCCCTCCAGGCCACTGAAGAGCTCGTCGTCGTTGGTTTCCCGATAGGAGCGGGAGACGTCGCGTACCGTTGATGGGTTTTCGGCGAAGGGCGCAGCGCCGATTGCCACGATCTGACCGCCGACCCGGTTACCCGTGTGAGCGACGAGCCAGGAACCGGGAACAGTGAGTAATACGCCAGCCAGGAGGAGAACGGCTCCTCGCCACGTCTTCATTATGTGCTTCAGACCTTCTGAAACACCCAACGCCCCGAATGATGTCACCCTGCAGCGGGAATTTGCACCTCGCACCAACCAGTCCTATGATTGTTGCAAGGTGTAGATCATGAAATCACTCATTCTCCTCATCGTTCTGCTCCCGACGGCGACATCGTTTCTTGGCGCGCAGAGTTCTGAGCCCGGTGAGATTCGGGTCCACGTGTTGCCGGTGGTCAACCGCAGTGACCAGACGCAGTTCGATGCGGTGGCCACCACGGTCACCGGCACCGTCTCGCTCACACTGCGCTTACTGGGAGATTATGAAATCTCTCAGGGTGAACCCGTAGACCCCGCGGCGGATGCAGAGACCCGTTCCGGCGGGCCAGGGGCCGCGAAGCACCGCCCGCTTCCCACCGATCCCCTCGCGCGGCGGGAGGCGCTGGCCGCCCTGGCCGAGGAGCTCTCGGTGGAGAACCTCGTGTTTGGTGAGGTGCTACCCTCAGAGGGGGACGAGTTGCCCCGCATCCGCCTGGGTGTCTACGACCGACTCTCGGGAGAGATCACCGTACAGGAAGAGCGCACCCCGCAGAGTCTCTTTGGCGTGTTCACCGTCACCGACGAGCTCGCCGCGGACGTACTCTCCGGATTTGCCGGGCGCCGCGTAGCCTTTGGCGGTATCCGGCTCACCCCGGAGTATGACGGCAGCGGGGAGCCCCCACCGTACCGGGTAGCGCTGGACGGTGAAGAGCTGGGAGCCAACCTACGTTCAGTCGATTCGATCTTGACCGGCAGCCATCGCCTCACCGTGACCACGGAGGTCCTCGGGGAAGAACGGGTGCTCCTGGATGAGGAAGTCGCGATAGAGGAAGGCGCCACGCGGGAGGTGGCGCTGGAGCTGCCGGATATCGATCTGGTGGCGGAGGAGCAGAACCGCGCCCGGCGGGAGGCGGAGGAGCGGCAACGCACGGCGATTCGCAGGCTCCAGGCGGAGCGGCGCACCTATAGCAGTACCCTCGCGGCCGACCTCTACCTCACCGCCGACGAGTTTCTGGATCCTCGCCTGATCCGTAGGGAAGCGCTGGAGAACGCCCGTGTTCAGGCGCGGTTTGAGCTGCAACGAGGACAGACGATGCTGTCCGATCGCCGCTGGAACGAAGGCATGGCAACTCACGGAGCGATTGCCGGCCTGGCACGCGCCTTTGACCAGGACGATCTCTTCGGCTATGGCGATCAGATCGGATTTGCCACCTCTTCCTACGGCGAAATCCTGGTGCAGGAGGAGCGCACTCCCCAGGCACTGCTGCCGTGGGTGCTGTTTGGCGCCGCCTTCGCGATGACGTTTCCCACGGCGGAGTCCCCCTTCGTTGAGCCGGGGCCGCCCATGGCGCAGTACGTGCCGTTTTTTCCGGTGGTGTTTGCCGGCGTGAGCACGGCGATCTGGAACGCCGGCGACTGGGATTACCGGCCGACACGACGACTCCTGCGCCGGTACGGTGAGGATGGGATGGAGGCGGTGGATCGTCTGCGGCCGTGGCCCCAGTGGGAGGTGGCGCCGGGGATTACTACGGCGATGGGGCCGGTGAGTGCATACCGGATCACCCCGGGGCCGGTGGCGCAGGCCAATGACGTCGGTGCGGTCGACTTCTTTCAGGTCTCATTTATTCCCGCCCTGCGGATACGGTACTGGCTGACACCTGGCACCGCCGTGGGAGGTGAACTCCGGGTGGCAACGGTGTGGGGGAAACACGAAATGGGAATCCAATCGACTAACTACGAAGAACAGCCGGACGGCGAATACTACGCGGGACTGGCCATCGAGGAGCTTTTCGCCACCTCCGTGGACTGGAGCCACACCCGCACGGGTCGTGCGATTCTCGATGCAGGACTCACCCTGCGACTGCTCGAGTTTTCCACCGACAACATTCGCTCAGACTCCGGCTCCGGCATTGTCGAGGAGGAAACCTATGAAGAACTCCTGGGCGGTCCCACCGCCTTCGTAGCGGTCCCGGGAGTGCGCACCGGCTTCGGGCTGCGCTTCGGCCGAGGTGAGCTTCCGCCGTGGGAGTTTGCCCTGCATTACCGCCTGGAGCGGACGGCGTTTCCCAACGGAGTCCTCGCGGACGAGGGGCCCTACTATCTCCACCGTTTCGATGCGAGCCTCCGGCGGAGTATGTTTATCGGCACCCTCGGGGATGATGGCGATGCCGGGGATGACGACGCCGGCGCGGAGGTCTCAGCCAGCACCGCAGCCGCCACCGACGCCGACGCCGAAACCACCGACCAGCCGACCACCTCGGTGGAAGAAGGTCGCACCCGGGCGGAGGAGCGCTGGACGCCCTACCCGCTATGGATCTACGCCGATCCCGGCGGCTTTCTCACGCGAGGACCGCGGCTGGGACTGGAATACCAGCTGACCCCGCAGTGGAGCGTTGGGGTCCATGGCCGCTGGGCGGCAAGCCTGGCGATGGCGGAGCTACTCCCCGTGGATGCCACGCTGGGGCAGCCGGAGTTTGCCTGGCCCGGAGCATCTCTGCGCTGGTATCAGAACCCGCAGGCGCTCGATCCCGCCGAGAGATCGGCGGGCTGGTATGCCGGGGCGATCGTGGAGTATGGGTGGTTCGATCTGCCGCTGATCGAGGGGACTCGACCAGAGGACACAGACGAGTTCCTCACCAACGCCGGTAGCATGTGGTTCGTACTTGCGGAAGGGGGCTATCGCCTGCCGTGGGGTCGCTCAGGGTTTCTGGATCTCGGCGTAC
>JAWOCO010000155.1:0-15559 GCA_046483765.1 Alkalispirochaeta sp.
CGATGACCGACGAGGAGTTCGCGACGGTCTGGGAGACGATCCACGCGGAGTGTACAGACCTCGGCGTCGCTGTCGTCACGGGTTATCGAGCAGGTACAGCGCGACTTCCCCGCCGATGAACTCACGGTGCAGGGATTCTACCTCTACGTGGGGAAACGGACGCGGGCGTTTATCAATATTGATGCCGATGAGGTGTTCTTTACGCGGGCCGACAGTAATCGCGGCCGGAACTACGTCCTGTTTCTGGTGATGTTTCTCTACAACCGTTTCCGGCTGCTGCCGGCGCGGGACTCGCTCTCCCACACCCTGATCACGCAAATCGAAATGGCCAAGGTTCGCAGTTTCCACGCCCGTATGCAGCGGGTGGGTAACGGCGTGGGGTACTACGAGTACTGGGACGGCACGCAGTGGCGGGTGCGGGCGGTGCCGTTTACCGATCCCGACTTCCGGGTACAGATTCCGCTGCCGGCGCCCGCCGCTGATCAGGAAGAGACCTACGATCCCAACGAAGAAGCCTACGAACCGCTGGAGGAGCTCGAGCAGGCCCCGGCGGAGCTCTCGGGCCCTGCCGAACCTGCACGCCCTGCTGACGCGGGCGACGCCGGGGCGGGTGTTACTCCACCCGACGATACCTGACCGACGGGGAGTACTGCCAGCGATCGCCGGCGGGATCGGCCCGCAGCAGGGTGACAAACACTTCCGTTTCCGGCGGAATCGTAAGTTCCACCGGGGTGCGGCCCTCGGCGCGCATGTTTACCAGACTGAAGCTGATGGTGGCCTCGATCGCGTCGGAGAGGCCGTTGGCCACGAAGAGGGCATATGTGAGATCGTACTGTTCCGTGCGGAACTCGATCCGGCCCTGGCCGGAGTACTCCACCTCATGGTCGGCGAAGTCTGCCACGGTGAGATCATCCCCAAAGACCGGCTCAAACGGCTCGCCCCCGGGGTGTGAGGCGTAGTAGAACACCCCCTCCTCCGGCTCGATCGGATCTCCCTCCATATCGCGGAAGAGAAAGGGGATGCTCTGCATCCGGCCGTTTTCCAGGGGAATGCGCACATCAAAGTGTAAATGGGGGCCGCTGGAGATGCCGGTGTTGCCGCTGTAACCGATGAGCTCTCCCGCTTCCACCTCGTCTCCCACTTCTACCTCGGCGCCGCGATGGCGAAGGTGGACGTAGTTTCCGAAACTGCCGTCGTCATGGGCGATCATGACCAGGTTGGCGTGCTCCGCATATGCCACGGAGGGGCCTCCGGCGCGACCGTTCTCCTCCACGCGGACCACCGTACCCTCCCGGGCGGCGTACACCGGCGTGCCTTCCTCCATATCGAAGTCCACGGCGTACTGGTTCTCACCAAAATGGGAGAAGTTACCGTTGTAGCCCTGGGTAAGACGGTGTTTGCTGCCGTGGGCAAAGGGAAACAAATAGGGATGATCATCGTCGTGGTCGGCGGTGTCCGGATCACCCATGGCGAAGGTGTAGATCAAGTTGTAGCCGATGCTCCCGTGGGTGGTGGTGGGTTCCAGGGTGAACAAATACTGCTCCTCCGTCTCGGGAGGAATCGCTCCCCGCCAGGGAAGGTCCCGGTCCGGGGCAAGGCTCACCAACTGTTCAAAACCGACGTTAATGTAGACCGGGATAAAGTGGTCGTTGCTGGCGTAGAAATCGTAGCTGTTGTCCTCACGCTCTACGCCCCATACTTCTATGTAATCACTGTCGCTGCCGTAGCGGGGCTGCGTCTGAGCCGACAGGTTCCATCCAGATCCCCATACTATTCCGATAAGCAGGGCCACGGCGGAAATCCGGAGGGCCCGATGGTTTCCAAGCATGTTCTATAACATACCGCTCTTAGCTACAATGCGTCAGGAGGTAGCTATGGCCCATGAAATTGTTCCGGCGGCTGAAGAGATCTTGGACACGGAGTTTCCCGTACTGGACCAGGGGTTTGTCCGGTTGGTGGACTACTTGGGAGGGGATCAGCGTATTGTGCAGTCCGCCCGCGTCTCCTACGGCGCCGGTACCAAGACGTATCGCCAGGACAAGGGACTGATTAACTACCTCCTGCGCAATGAGCACACCTCGCCCTTTGAGCAGGTGGTGTTCACCTTTCACACCAAGATGCCCATTTTCGTGGCGCGGCAGTGGGTGCGGCACCGCACGGCACGTCTCAACGAGATCTCCGGGCGCTACAGCGTCATGAAGGATGAGTTCTACGTCCCCCAGGGAGCGGCGATCGCGCCTCAGTCCACCGACAACAAGCAGGGGCGCAGTGGAGCGGCGTTTCCCGCGGAGATTAGGCAGGGCATCCAGGCCGAACTGGCGACGCAGCAGCAGAGTGCCTACCAGGGATATGAGGCGCTGCTCAATCGCGATGTGGCGCGAGAGCTGGCGCGAATCAATCTGCCCCTCTCCATGTATACCGAGTGGTACTGGCAGATCGATCTGCATAACCTGTTTCATTTTCTCAAGCTCCGCATGGACGCCCACGCCCAGTACGAGATTCGCGCCTACGCGGAGGCGATGTTTGAGGTGGCGCAGCGGGTGTGTCCCATCGCCACGGAGGCGTTCGACGAGCACGTCCGGGGCGGCGTCCGGTTCTCCCGTAGTGAGTTTGCGGTAGTGCAGGAGGTGCTGCTGGGTGCCGGAGGTGCGAACTCCGCCGGTGCCGAGGGCGGCGCGCAGGGTGGCACGCAGGGCGGGGCGAGCTCCCCCGGAACGCAATCTCTGGAAGAGAAAATACGGGCTGCCGGCCAGCGCCACGGCGTTGAGGGTCGCGCCCTGGACCGCCTGATCGATAAGGTCCTCGCCGATAGGTCGGGGTGAGATTGAGTGAAAACCGTTTGCGTGGGAGCGATCGGTGCACTACGATTGGAATACACGGAGGACGCAATGAGTGATGAAACACGGGCTGACAGCAACCAATACTTGACGTTTACGCTTCTCGAAGAACAGTACGCCGTTGAGGTGTACGACGTGAAAGAGGTCCTGGAGTACACCACGGTCACTCGGGTTCCCCGCACGCAGGACTTTATGCGCGGTGTGATTAACCTACGGGGGAGCGTGGTACCGGTGATCGATCTCCGGTTGAAGTTTGGTATGGGTGAAACCGAGAAGACGATCGAGACCAGTATTATCGTTATGGAAGTGGAAATTGGCGGCGATAAGGTCACGGTGGGTACTCTTGCGGACAGCGTTCAGGAGGTGATCAACCTGGATGACAGCCAGATCGAGCCGGCGCCGCAGATCGGCACCCGGATCAATACCGAGTTCATTCGCGGTATTGGTAAGCAGGATGAGCGCTTCATTATCATTCTCGATATCGATCGGATCTTCTCTGAGGAGGAGCTCACCACGGTAGTCGAGGAGGTCGGCGCCAAGTAGAATAGGCGCCTATGCACCATCGACAGTCCTCGTGGTTTTCTCTCGGCGAGATTCAGGGCAGTGATGCCGGTCTCGCCGCTGTTGTGTATCGATTCACCACCGGTTCCGTTTCGTTCGCCCGCTCATCGGATGCCTGGATCCGGATGACCGTCCGCCTGGATGCGGCGGTCACCGGCGACGATGACAGCGCCGGACCAGGGCAGCTGCGCTCCTGGGCGCTGGATCCCGCCGGTCTTCCGCAGCGCCGTTGGTACCGGCCTGACGTAGATGAGCCCACCGGCTTCCGTGATCACCGCACGATGCGCTACGCCGCCGGGCACGGCGGAGTGGAGGGTAACATCAATCCCCACGAGGATACCCGGGGGATTGTGCCGGTGGATGTCCGGGGCCACCGGTTTTCGCTGCCCCTCGCCGGGAGCGCGCTGGACTCCCTGGAGCTCGCCCGCAGCCGGGACGGGGTGCTGCTGTCGCTGCCATTGGATAGTGGTCTTCACGTCTACGGCTTGGGTGAGAAAACGGGCTCCCTGGATAAGCGCGGTCGCACCTGGACGATGTGGAACTCCGACGAACCGGACCACACCCCCGAGCGGGATCCGCTCTACCAGTCGATACCGGTGGCGTACCTCTTCACATCGGAGGGGACGAGCACGATCTTTGTGGACAGCACCGCCACGGTACACTTCGATGTGGGGGAGGCGGACCCGGAACGGCTCCAGATCGAAGTCCACGACAGTTCCTTCGACATCTATCTGCGCCACGATGCCTCCCTGCCGGAGGCGGTGGAGGCGTATACCGGACTCACCGGTCGTCACGAGCTGCCGCCGGAGTGGGCGTTGGGCTTCCAGCAGTGCCGCTACAGCTATTTTCCGGACCGTCGCGTCCTGGAAGTGGCGGAGACGCTGCGCCGAGAGGAGATTCCGGCGGATGTGCTCTACCTGGATATTCACTACATGGACGGCTACCGCGTATTCACCTGGGATCGGAAGCGCTTTCCCGACCCCGCGGCGATGATCGCCCAGCTCCGGAACGCGGGCTTCCGTCTGGTGACGATTGTGGACCCCGGCGTCAAAAGCGATTCCCAGTATCCGGTGTTCACCGAGGGCGCTGCGCAGGATCTCTTCCTCACCGAACCTACCGGAGGGCCCTATGTGGGCCAGGTGTGGCCCGGGGATGCGGTCTTTCCCGACTTCACCGACGCCCGGACCCGATCGTGGTGGGCGGCGCGGCATACGGCACTCTTCGATGAGGGGGTGGCGGGTATCTGGAACGACATGAACGAACCGGCAGACTTCTCCGGAGACGATGTGTATCGACCGGACTTTACCGTACCGGATCGGCTGGTGGCCCAGAACGATGGGCGTCCCGCGTCGATGGCGAAGCTCCACAACGCCTACGGCAACGCCATGAATGAGGCGACCCGGGAGGCGTTTCGCACGCACCGGCCACAGGAGCGCGGCTTTGTCCTGACCCGGGCGGGCTACGCCGGGGTGCAGCGGAGCGCCGCGGTCTGGACCGGTGATAACCACAGCTGGTGGGAGCACATCGGCCTCATGATACCGATGCTCACCAACCTGGGGCTGAGTGGCGTGGCTTTTGCCGGGGGTGACGTGGGCGGCTTTCAGCTCAACGCCTCGGGAGAGCTCTACGCGCGATGGATCGCGGCGGCGGCGCTGACTCCCTTCTTTCGGGCGCACAGTGCGCTGGACACGCAGGATCACGAACCGTGGAGTTTTGGCGCCGAGGCTCTTGCGGTGGCGCGGCGCTACGTGGGGTTGCGCTATCGGCTCATGCCCTACCTGTATACGCTGTTTGAGGAAGCGGCCCGCCGCGGATCGCCGGTGGTACGGCCGATGGTGTGGGAGTTTCCCCGGGATCCCCGCGTTGCCAACCGCGCCGATGCCTATATGGTGGGCTCCTCGTTGTTGGTGGCACCGATAGGAACGCCGGGCGTTCAGGAACGGGCGGTCTACCTTCCGGCGGGTCTATGGTACGACTTCTGGACGGGTGAGCCGATCGTGGCGGGAGACGCATCGCGACCGGAACACGGCGGTACGGTGGTTGCCTGTGAGGCCCCATTGGAGCGGATGCCGATCTTCGTCCGCGGTGGCTCGGTGATTCCGTATGAGTCTCTGCGACAGCACACGGGGGAGGCGGGGGATGGCGTCCTGCGGCTGGTGGTTGCGCCCGATGCCGATGGATCCGCCGAGGGACGGATCTACGCCGACGCCGGGGAAGGATTCGGGTATCGTGACGGCGCATACTGGCGGGCTGAGTTGAGTGCAGAGGTTTCGGTGTCGCGAGTCACGCTCGCCGTCACCCATGGCGCCGGCTACCGCGAGATCCGTTGGGACCGGGTACAGGCGGTGGCCGTGAACGGCACCGTGCCGCCGGCGGTAGCTTTGGGTCTCGTAGATGGTGGGGTTGGCGACGTGGTGGAGCCGGTGGCGCTTACCGCTGAAGGATCGATAGACGTGCCGATCCAGGAGTAGCCCGCCTTCTTTCACGAAGCACCACGATTCACGCCTCCGTAGTAAGGGGAGAACACTCTTTGCAAAACGGAGGGACCGTGAGTACACTACAAGAGCGGCTTGCCGATCAGCTCGCGGCGCTGGTAGAGGCGCATGATTCTCAAGCCGCGCTACACCTTGCGGAACACTTGGTGCGATCGTTTGTGACGCGGGAGTCGGAAGTGGACGAGGATCTGGTGACACGCATAGATCACGGATTTGCCTCAGCAGCAGCTGACCGGGAGCGCATCGAGCGCGAGGCTGCCGCCGACCGGGAGCGCCTTGAGCACGAGGCCGCCGCGGACCGCGCAGAGATCCGCAGTGAGATGCGGGAGGGCTTTGCCGCTGCCGCCGCCGACCGCTCAGAGATTCGTGACGAGATGCGGGAAGGCTTTGCTGCCGCCGCCGCGGAACGAGAGCGCATCGAGCGTGAAGCTGCTGCCGACCGGGCGCGCATCGAGCGTGAAGCTGCTGCCGACCGCGCAGAGATCCGGGACGAGATGCGGGACGGCTTTGCCGCTGCGGCAGCGAGCCGTGAGGAACTGCGGGTGTCGCTCATGGATGCGATTGAGCGCAGCGCCACCACCACCAAGGAAGACCTTCGACAAGAAATTGCGCGTCTGGCGGATGGCATGGCTATGTTCCAGGACGCGGTAAACCGGCGGCTGGGTCAGATGACGTGGGTCACCGGCTTACTCTTTGGGAGCATCACGATCCTCTTAGCGCTGCGCGGTTGGTGACAGCGGTTGGTAACAGCTGCGGGTTTGCACGTCGGTCGGAGTGTGCCGACCAGCTCAGAAGCTGAGCCGGTCGATAACGGTACGTTCCACGGACTCGATGTCCAGATGCTTCCACGTTCTTGATGTTTGCCCCGCGCGGACGCTGTGGTGTTGGCCGGTGAGATTGGTGAACGCCACATCTCCCTCGAGCACCACGAGTTCTCGTCCGTCGTAGACGAAGTCGGTACCGCGCACCGCTGCGGTGGATACCGGAGTGGAGACGCGAAAGTCGGTTCCCCGATTCTGTGAACGGCGCACCCGAGAACGCACCTGCCCAAAGCGCATTTCCACATCGGTGGTTTCCTGACCGGCGTTGAGAGTTACCTCGTTGAGGACGATCCGGCTCAACGCGTCCACCTCAATCGTTGAATCTCCGGAGGCAAGGATCGCTGAACCGTTGGATCCACTGATGATCGTGGTGCCCTGTGGCAACTCCTGGCCGGGAGCGAGGGACTCCCATTGGGCGGCATCGGGCAGACGATACTGCACAACGCCTTCTGCCTGTTGCACCCGCACATTGGCGGGGAGTGCACCCGCCACTACAGCTGCGATCACTACCATCAAAGCTATCTTTGTCGCGTATCTCATCTGGTTCGTCTCCTTCGCAGTTCCTCGGTGTTACAGACGCGCAGTGAATTGAAGTCCCACACTCCACATCGGCTCAGCCGATGTGGAATATGCGCCGCTCCACGCCTCCGTTCCTGGTACGAATATATTACTGTTTAAGTCAAAAAACAGGTCTGGAACGGGCTGAATTCCCAGGTTTGCGCCGCCTTCCCATCCGAGAAGCGCGGCATCGTTCACGGTCGACGCTGCTGAGGCGACGCTACCATCCGGGTCTATTCGACCCAATAGTGTCGACGACGCCGAGACCAACCACGGTTCTCCCAGGCGCGCTGTATAGCGCAGGGTGGTGGCGGCGATGTTGGTAAACGACCCCGGAAATGCCGACCACGGAGGATCATCGCCGAGTGCGGTATACCCCTGGTTGTCATTGCGGTCACTGCCGGCCACAGCCGCTGAGAGTTCGAGCTGGGTGGTTCGCGTCACATCCGGATACCACCGCAGCGAACCACGCGACGCCCAGCCGTGACGTTGGCCGAACTGAATATCTGCGGAGAGATCGTAGAAGAGGGAAACGCTCAACGGTCCCGATAGGCCCAGGCGAACTTGCGTCAGGGCGTCGGTTTCCGCGGGGTCAACTACAGAGATCACCGTCGTGGAGGGATTCTGTCGTCCCCAGATTTCCGGCAGCACCACATCTCCATGCGCGACTATCCGTTCCGGTGAAAACTGACCCTCGCCCAGGGGGCGCTCCCGGGGGGAGTCGGTGTCCGCCCCGGGAATCCGATTCAGAGCCGCAGCGACACCGCCGGTGTATCCTACTGAAGCCGAGGCTATCGCCGAACCCGAAGAGAATTTCGCCGCTACGCCGTCGTGGGTCACGTCGGTGTCATCGATTCTGCCCATGGAGAGTGAGCCGGTCCATCCGCCGCCTTGGGGCTCCCGGAAGAGATCGAGGCGCGCTCGCGGGAGCCTGACATCCGCAGCTTCAGTATCGTCGTCAGCGTAGAGACCCGTGGCCTCCACCTGCGTAACAAGCTGGGCCCGGGGATTAAATACCACCCGCGCATCGAGCACCGAGGTGGAGGTTAACTCAGTTACGGAACTGCCGTCGTCGCGATATGCAACCCCACCGTTCTGTTCCAGGTCCCACTCAGCCCACGGTCCCTGCGGACGTGCCGATACGGTTCGTGGAGTGATCTGTACGGCAGCGCGTTCCGTGTCCTGGGCCACTGCACGGGTTAACGCGGGCCGGATCAGTTGGAGCGCCGTGACGCCGTCTACCGGGCTCCCTGCTGAAAGAATTCGGGGGGAGTCGGGATACAATTGTTGGTCCCGAAGCGTGCGGATCGCATACCGCGGCCCAGGAAACAGATGGTATCCCAGGTTGCCGCCGTCGCTCTCCAGCTGCATGATTACATGGGCGAGCTCGTCGGCACGGACAACTGTTGATCCCTGTCCCTCGTTCTCAGCCGACAAACCGGCGGATTCGAGCAAAGTGACCAGCTGACCTCGTGAAATTGCCGGGGTTTCGGCGAGGGATTCGAGGAAATTCCCCTCCTGAGCGGTCGTCGACCACGGAATTCCCGTGAAAATGAGAAAAACGACTATCCCCATGGCACTCATCCGTTTCATAGGATGTATATATTCACGCATATGGGCAGTATACTAACAGCCTTCCGACGACGTGCAATAGTTTTTGTCGTTGCTACAACAATTACCGCACTTATTCCCGTGTTCAACCAGTTCTCATGGTTCCAGGTACTGGAAAACCGTGTCTTCGACGGAATGTTGCGGGTTATTCCCGAGAATTCCGTCGATGACAGAATCACGGTTGTTGCGATCGATGATCGGGCACTGGAACTGGTAGGCGAGTGGCCCTGGAGTCGGACGATCGTGGCCGACGGTCTTGCCACCATCGGAGAGTTCTCACCGCAATCGGTCCTGCTGGATGTTGAGTTCAGTGAGAGAAGCCCGTTGCGCCTTGAACGGCGACGCTGGGAGGAGATCGCTCAAGAGTTCCCGCAACAAGTCCCCCGGAACGTAATTGGCGATTTGCTGGTGGATCAGGACGTCTTCCTCGCCCAAACGATTGGAGCTTTAGGAATAGTATACCTCCCGGCCACTATCGAGGGGGGCGAAGCACCTCGACTGCGCCGTGCGCTCCCCCAGATCCGTGAAGCGGCCGCGGGCGACGGGTTTGTCAACCAAGAGATCGATGGCGATGGCGTAACTCGCCGAGCTGACCTTGTTCGCCGAGTCAACGATGAACTGATTATGCAGCTGGGGGCCGAATCGATCGGGTTGAAACCGGTGGAGCCGGAACAGCTCAGTTTCGACGAGGACGGTCGCCTGCAAAATGAGGCCGTTGCGGTGGAGATGGCTACCGGTGATTCGTTCCGAGTGCCGTTGAATGCTGACGGCGAACTGCTGATCCGGTGGCCACGACGGTCCTTCGCGGAGAGTTACCGCCGGATCTCGTGGACAAACCTGATTGAGTACCAAGAGGCGATGGCCGACCTGCAGTTCAATCTCGAGCTAATGGACGAAGCCGGCTATCTCGACGATCGGTCACGGTCCGTGATCCAAACTGCCGATGCCGCTGCCGATACCCTGGCGGTGGCGCGACAAACGGGAAATCCCTCGCTTTTCGGTGAATATCGGCGACTGAGGCAGGCGTTTATCGCGTTGGCCGGCGGATTTCTGCAGGGCAGTGCACAGCAACAGATTCTGGACGAGGTTGGCGCCTTTGCCGGTGAGGATGCGCCACCGGAGATCGCGGAGCAGCTGGAGGCGATTGAAGAGGACGTGAACGCCGTGTTTGAGGCGACACGGGAAATTTACCAGGAAGTAGAACGCCTCCAATCGTTTCTCGAACGGGAGCTTTCGGGAAGCTTGAGTCTAGTGGGTTTCACCGCAACCTCCACGACTGACCTGGGAGTGACCCCATTCGACGCCAGCTTTCCAAATGTCGGCCTCCACGGCGCGGTTATTTCCATGATGAACAATCGGAGCTTTCTTGACCGGGGTTCCTGGATCGTTTCCTGGATCGTGGGATTGGCGTGGATGATCGGGGTGGCGTTTGCGGTCGGCCGGAGTTCCGGGCAGCGCTCGTTGGCGTTGGCAATCGCGGGAATTCTGCTGCCCTTGATTGCGGTGGCGGTGATCTTTCGACTGACGTACTTCTACGTACCGGCTCTTTCCCTCACGATTCCGGTGGTCGTTGTTACCACAATTGTGCTTGCGGGAAACTACCTGGCGGCGCTCCGTGATCGTCAGATAATCCACTCCACCTTCGAGCATTATCTGGCTCCCGAAGTGATCAGTGAGCTGGTGGAGCATCCGGAGCGAATTGGGGTGGGGGGCTCTGAGCGAGAGCTAACCGCCCTCTTTACCGACATCGCCGGCTTCTCGCGGATCTCCGAGATCTTGGGCACGGCGGACATCGTGACCCTGCTCAACGAATACCTCACGGAAATGAGTGATGTGATCATCGAGTATCGGGGCACGATCGATAAGTATGAAGGCGACGCGATTATGGCGTTTTTCGGCGCACCTATTCCCAGTGACAGCCACGCGGAAGAGGCGTGTCGAGCCGCGATTCAGATGAAAAAGGTTGAGTCTCTGCTGAACGATCGGCTGGTGAGGTCCGGGGTGGCGCCGCGACCGCTGACTACCCGCGTCGGTGTGAATACCGGCTCCATGATCGTGGGAAACCTGGGCACCAACCGGCGGCTGAACTACACGGTCATGGGCCCCGCGGTTAACCTGGCGGCCCGTCTCGAAGGGGTCAATAAGCAGTACGGCACCGCGATCTGTGTAAGTGAGTCCACCCACCGTCAGCTTCCGGAGGGGTTCTTGTTCCGGCGGATGGATCGGGTTAGGGTGCAGGGTATCGATGATCCGGTACGGCTGTATGAGTTGATCGGATTTGCCCAGGAGTCCTCCGCACCACTGCGGGAGGCGCTGGAACTCTTTGACCGCGGCCTCGCGGCGTTTGAACGCCAGGAGTGGCAGGAGGCGCTGAACCGCTTTGAGACGGTTTTGCGCATCTATCCCGACGATGGCCCGGCGCAACTGTTTATCCAGCGGTGTCGGCACTTCCTCCAGGAGCCGCCGCGGGACACCTGGGACGGCATCGTGAATCTCACGGAGAAGTAGGGCATGGCAGGACAGACCGATACGATCACCGTGGCACAGTTTCGTTTTCGCTTTGAGGCGGAGCATGTGCTGGGTTTTTTGCGACAGAACGGCGTAGAGGCGATTCTCTGGGGGGACGATGTGGGTGGACTGAACCCGGCGATCGGGTTTGTGGAGGCGTTTGAGATTCGCGTGCACCCCGATCAGGAGGCGCTGGCGCGGGAGCTGCTGGAGGACTTTGGGATGGCCACGCCGGTGGAGGATGACGAGTGATACATGCCGCGTGCAGCGCGCGGCGTCACATGTTACACGTGACCCGCGACGCCCACGGCGTGATGCGCGATACGCGCTATGCCGGAGTCCCTACACTACGATCAGGAAGAGCGTTGCCGTGGCCAGGGCGCCGCTGAGGGCGTTGACCGCGTCGTTGGTGAGGTAGTGCACGCCTTTCACCAGGCGGTTGGGAAGGCCCGCCGCCGTGTGACGCCGCTCCGTGTGGGCGCTGCGCGTCTCGTCCCAGTACTGCGCCTGCACCGTGGCCCCCAGGACGCTGTCCAGGAGGCTGCCGAGAAAGCCCCCTCCGGTGATCGCCGCCACCATGGACAGGAGCTCCATTCCATTCCACCCGTGCACCACCACATATCCCACGGCAAACCACGATCCGATGAACAGGGCTCCACCGGTGCTGGCCGCCAGGCCCAGGGGGCTAATGCCGCCGCTGGTGCCGCGGGGGATCGGCTTCAGGGTAAGAATCGAGACTGGATCTCCGGAACTGAGCACACCGATCTCACTGGCCCAGGTGTCGGCGGTGGCTGCAGCCATGGTGATCGCATAGCCCAGCATGAAAATCGGGCGGCCGCTGACGGCGTGGGCCGCCGCCATAATCGCCGCCAGGCCTCCGTTGGCCAGCACCTGGACACCGTCACGGCGGCCCCCCTTGGCGTGGATCGATTCCGCCTGGCGGCGCCGCTCCGCCCGCGTGCCGCGGCGACCGGTGATGCGGCCGATCACGCTGGAGGAGGCGAAGAACGCCATCAGGATCGACCAGTAGAACCCGCCGCCGGAGAGGTAGATCACCATACCCACACCGGCACCCATGACCGCGCCGGTGGCCGTTACCGAGTGGCGGAGATACGCCACCACCGCCACCAGTACGTTTAATCCCATCGCCCAGGCGAGGCGGATAATCCATTCGGCGGGCATCGTCACCAGCACCGCCACCAGCGCGAAGACCACCAGTGGCACCGAGATATTGTCCAGGCCCCAGGGGGTGAGTAGCTCAACCGCGGTGGCGGTGGCCGCTACCACCAGGGCCGCCGCGAGGATCGTGGTAGGATCCCACGCCCAGGAGGCGGGGTTGAGCTCCATGCCCGGTGCCACCGCGGAGGCCTGCTCCACCAGCAACCGCACCGCCCCGTCCAGCCGGGAGAGGGCAAACAGCACCGTACTATCCGTGGGACGCCCTACCCACGTGCGGGACCCCAGCTCCCGCCAGTGGGCCAGGAACCCGGCAGCTCCGCCGCTGCCACTCGTAGCGCCCCCAGCTGCGGCTACCTCCGCCAGGGGGCCGCTGAACAGCCAGATCACCACCGCTGCCACGGCGCCGGATACGACAAACATCGCCGCGGTGCCGGCAACGCTCTTGGTGCCGCCGGGTACCACGAAGCGCCCCTTCCCGGAGTAGCGCGCGATCCGCTCACCCACCAGCGAGGCACTGCCGTCTCCCCAGCCCAACACGAGGATCGCCACCAACCCATACCAGCGCGGGAAGATCCCGCTCCAGGTAAGCGCCACCAGCGCCGTGAGCGCTACCGGAAAGTACACCGTGCCCAGGTTCTTACGAGGCTCGGAATGTTCCATCGCCGCAAAAACGTGAGTTCGATATGAATACCAATTAATGAGAATGAAACTCACCGGACCGATCAGCGCGACCAGGAGGTCGTCAATCAACACCATGGCGATCACCCACCAGTGCGCCACTCCGATATGCACCACTTTGCGGGTGGCGGCGGACCCCAGCACTCCGCTGTGCAGGAGCGTTTGCGCCACGCCGATTACGGCAAAAATGAACCCGTAGGAGATTAGGAGCCCCGTCCATTGATCGATTTGTGCTATCGCTTCACTCATCGGGGGATAATATACCCCTAACGGCTTGTCAGGGCCCACCTCAGGGGATAGCCTGTGAGCTATAATGAACGGAGAAAAGCAAATGCGGCTTGCCGTGCTTATCGATGCTGACAACTCTCAGTCGTCGATCATGGAAGGTCTGCTCGAAGAAATCGCGAACTACGGTATTGCCAGTATTAAACGTATTTACGGTGACTGGTCCAGTGACGCCATGCGGGGATGGAAGAATATCCTCCTCGATTATGCGATCCAGCCGATTCAACAGTACCCCTACACCAAAGGCAAAAACGCCACCGACATGAAGATGCTCATCGATGCCATGGACGTGCTCTACGACGGCAAGATGGATGGGTTCTGCCTGGTCACCAGCGACAGCGACTTTACCCCGCTGGCACAGCGCATCCGGCAGTCGGGGCTCACGGTCTACGGATTTGGGGAAGAAAAGACCCCCAAAGCGTTTGTCCGCGCCTGTGATCGCTTTATCTACAGTGAGGTGCTGCGTCAGAAAGAGGTGGAGGACAGCAAAGAGCCCACCACCACCACCAAGCGCAAGCGCTACTCGTCACAGGATCTCAAGCGGGATGCCAAGCTGGTGAACATGGTGCGCAACGGTATTGAGGACGCCGCCGATGATACGGGGTGGGCGTCACTGGGAATTGTGGGCCAGAAAGTGGCCAACAGTAATCCCGATTTTGATCCCCGGAACTACGGCTACAAGAAGCTAGGTGAACTGATTCGGGCGATGTCGCTGTTTGAAGTGGATGAGCGGCCCATGGAAAATAGTCCCGCCCACAACATCTACATCCGCGACAAGAAGAAAAAGGGCTGACCAACCCGGCGGAGCAGCCGGAACGGTCGAAGTAGCCGGAGTAGTCCATGGCAGAGTCCCGACGTCGCATGATTCTCGAGTTCCTGAGAAACCTCAAACTCCGTCCCTACGATGTGGTGGTGTTTGTGGTGGCGGCGGCGGTGATCGTGGCGTTTTCCGTGTTCGCCGTGGGGCAGGGAGGACCCGCCTCCACTGTGGAGGTCAAGTCCGACGCCGGCACATTCGTGTACAGCCTGGAGGAAGAGCGGGAACTGTTCTTCACCGGTCCCCTGGGCGACACGGTGGTGGAGATCGGTAACGGTTCGGTGCGCTTCACCGAATCCCCCTGTCGGGACAAGATCTGTATCGCTGCCGGTGAGCTCACCGAGGCGGGACAGTGGGCGGCATGCCTGCCAAACCGCGTATTTATTAGCGTTACCGGGGAGCCCGCCGCCGACGGCTCCGGGGTGGACGCCACCGCGTTCTAAGGGGCGCCGCACATCCGGTGCTGCCGCGCAGCGCGGCTATGGCGACGAACCTACCCGGCGCGTCGTGGGTCGGCGCCTACTCCTCCGTCGGCGCATCTTCCCCGGCCAGCGAGAACTCCTCATCGCTCAGCTCGAAGTACTCTCCAGCTCCGCTGGTCATGTGTACCAGGCGATCTTCGGTGATAAACACCGCTTCCACATCGTCCAGAGATTCCGCCAAGGCGAGCCCCTCTTCTACTCCCAAGACGTAGGTGGCGGTAGACAAGGCGTCGGCGTCGATCGAGCGCTCGGCGATAATCGTAACCTGCTCAATACCGTTGCGCGCCGGAAACCCGGTCTCGGCATTGAGAATATGGTGGTAGCGGGTGCCCTCCTCCACGAAGAACCGCTCGTAGGGTCCGCTGGTGACCACCGTCCGGTCGGTGGCGGTAACGATTCCCAGGTAGCGGGTGCGCTCGGCGTCGGGGCGCTGCACGCCGATCCGCCACGGGGTGCCGTCCGGTTTGTCACCGATCACCAGGATATTTCCACCAAAATCCAACAGCGCGTGCTCAACTCCCGCGTCCCGGAGAATACGCGCCGCCTCGTCTGCCGCGTATCCCTTGGCGATCGCCCCCACGTCTACCCCCATACCCGACTCGGGAAGGTACACGGACTGGTTGTCTGCATCCAATTCCAGCAGTTGGTAGTTTACCGCATCCCGGGCGGCCTCGATCTCATCTTCCGGCGGTACCGAGGTGCCTCCCGAACCGATCGCCCACAGCTT
>JAWOCO010000018.1:0-3887 GCA_046483765.1 Alkalispirochaeta sp.
CTAAAAGGCGCCGGAACCGTCTCATGGTCAAATTGGAGAACCGCAAGCTCCCAGATTCGATCATTCTGGTTCCTCTGAAGGCTGATGTACCAGTCGGTTTCATAGGTCGAGGTGTACCCGAAGTGTTTCTTGTAAAAGCCGGCGGTCTCACCAACACGGTCGGTCATGATAATCGGATATGAACTCACCAAACGCATACGTCCTCCCTTTTAGATACATGCTGTATGTATATTAAACATACATCCTGATTGTATGTTCGTCAAGCGGAATGGTATACTCAGAGTCATGGCGAGAAAGACGGCACACGAGGCGGAGAAGACAAGAGCGGCGCTCCTCCGCGCGGGAACGGAGCTCTTTGCGGAGCGTGGGTTCGAAGCGGTCACCGCGGAGGAGATCGCCGCCGGAGCCTCGGTGACCCGGGGTGCGCTCTACCACCATTTCGGCGGAAAGCTCGGGCTTTTTCGAGAGGTAGTTGCGGCGGTTTTCGAGTCTCAGGGCGTCGCTATCCTCGAGAAAGCTGAGGCTCAGTCGGATCCATGGGAAGCGCTCGTTGCCGGCTGCTCGGCGTTTATTCGCTACTCTCTCCGGCAGGAGTACCGCCGCATCGTAATGATCGACGCCCCCTCCGTTCTCGGTATAGACGAGTGGCACGAACTGGACCGGAAGTACACCACCTCCACCCTCAAGGCGGCTCTAAAGGAGCTCCCCCGATCGCATGCTCTTGGGGACATAGACGCGGTCACCGAAGCGCTCTCCGGCGCCATGAACCAACTCAGCCTCTGGGCGGGGGCCGACGGCACCGTCGGCCGTGCCGAAGAGATGGTACGGACGCTCCTTATGACCCTCGGCGCAGCGCCGGTGCGGGATGTTTGAACCCACTCAACAGGACCGGTGCAGGCACGCAGAAATAACGGTAAGGGATGGTATATACTCCGCCCCATGAGCAGAACCGGCCTGACGGTTCCCATGGAGACGATCGAGCGCTATCTCGCCGATGACAACACCCGCCGTGGCCGGATCGTATCGGGAGTTCTTCTGCTTTGGATCGTGGGGTCCCTGATCATCGATCTTGTGCATTTCGTGCCGCGGGGTACGAGCTACTACCTCTATCTCGATCTGATAATCCTCCTGCCGATTGTCAGCTTCGGGTTCCTAATCTGGCGACGTCCCGGCTCTGCAAGGAGAATTCGACTCACCGTTTTCCTATTTTCTGTGGCGTTCCTTGTATGGACGGCGGTACTCACGACGTTCCAAGAGACACCGTACACGCTGTTCATTGCCGCGTTTTTTGTCTCCGCGTCGCTCCTGCTTCGGCCCAGTGAATCAATCATCGTCTATTCCAGTTCGTTTGCGGCCTACGTCTTTGCCGTCACGCTTCACCAGGGGAGCCCCCTCGCCCAGGGCCCTGCCCTGTTTCTCGAGGTGCTGGCCATGACCGCCACGGCCGCCCTGGTTTCAATCCTTCTGTACCGGCAGCGGGTGAAGACTTTGGAGGCTGAGGAGCAGTTGCGTCACCAAAATCGACGCCAGGAGGAGGAAATTGCCGTCCGTACGGAAGACCTTAAACGACGACTCACCGAACGAGAAGTGCTGCTCCGTGAAATCCATCACCGGGTAAAGAACAACCTGCAAATCCTCGCCAGCATTCTGCGACTCTCTGAGGAATACCGGAACGGAAAGGATGCGGTGGCGTTTCTCCGTGGCGCCGAGCAGCGGATCGTGTCCATGGCGATGGTGCACCAGCAGCTCGACGATGCAGAGAACCTCGAACGTGTCGATCTGGAAAACTACCTCTCAGCATTGACCGATTACGTCATCGCGTCTTTTCAGGATAGTAGCGAGATCACGTTTATGCGGAATCTCGAGAGCATTTCCGTCTCGATAGACATGGCAGTGAATCTTGGCCTTCTGATTACCGAGGTGCTATCTAACGCGTTGCAGCACGCCTTTGATCAGGAGCAGTCAGACCGACAGGTATCCCTCGCCGTACAGTCGCGCGATTCGAGGTTAGTCTTCATGGTCGGGGACAACGGGAAAGGGATTTGTCCGGAGAACGATGAAGACAAACCGCGCGAAGGACTCGGTCTTGTCCTGATAGAATCGTTGAGCACGCAGCTCCACGGATCGTTTACGTATGATTGTTCCAGTGGCACCACGTTCCGATTCGAAGTCGCTCTTGCTGAAGGTTGACCGACGATTTACCGGTAAATCATCGACTGCATTTGAAGAACTGGGGTTAATCCTAAGAGACCATAACAGCTACACCGCCCAAACCCTGGGCAATTGAGGCAGCGGGTTGATCCTGTCCTGATCTTGCATCGCGTGGTCGAACGCTTCGTCCTGCTGCCACGTCCCAACCAGATCATCCAGATCGTCATAGACCTGGTCGGTGCCAACGATGCCGAGGCCCCGTTTGATCGCCTCAAGGGTCGTTTCGTTGAGGCTCTTCCCGCTTCGCCGGGCGCGCTCACGAAGCTTCCGGTCAACCGAGTCGGAAATATTCCGAATCGTGTACTGTGGCATATGACGCACCTTGTGCATGCAGTGTGTGCTGAATGCGCCTACAGATCAAGTCCGAGCGTGGGCGCTACCGCCCCCGCAGGCGGTAACCGCTGAACGGTTCTCATGGAGCGGCACCGCAGAACCCGTCAGTTCGACCTCAGTTCCCGATTCCCGATTCCCGAAACCTCTCGACATCGGTGAGGTCTCTTCGTACACTCTAATTATGTCGGCCCTTGACCGAATAAAAACTGATACGCTGCGCGGCGATGTGTTTGGTGGGCTCACGGCGGCGGTGGTGTCGTTGCCGATGGCGCTGACCTTTGGGGCGGTGTCCGGGGCGGGACCGCAGGCGGGGCTCACCGGGGCGGTGCTGGTGGGGTTGTTTGCGGCGCTCTTTGGGGGCACGCGGACGCTGATCTCCGAGCCTACCGGACCGATGACGGTGGTGATGACGGCGGTGATCACGCGCATGATCGCCACCAACCCGGAGAATGGGCTGGCCATGGCGTTTACGGTGGTCATGGTGGCGGGGGTGTTCCAGATGATTCTGGGGGCGCTCAAGCTGGGCCGCTATATCACGCTCATGCCCTACGCCGTGATTTCAGGGTTTATGTCGGGAATCGGGGTGCTCCTGATTCTCACCCAGATCGCGCCGATGTTGGGTCACCCGACTCCGGCAGGGGGTGTGCCGGGATTGATTACGGCGCTGCCCCGGTTGCTGGGGTCTATCCGGCTGGGGGAAGTGTTGCTCGCGGCGGCGTCCCTGGTGCTGCTGTTCGCGGTGCCTCGGCGCTTCAGGCGGATCGTGCCGCCGCCGTTGCTGGCGGTGGTGGTGGGAACGGTGATCGCGGTGATTCTGATCCCAGATGGCGGCTACCGGGCGATCGGGGCGATTCCCACGGGTCTGCCGGAGATCGTGGTGCCCCGGTTCACCTTTGGTCAGATCACGCAGGTACTGATCGATGGGGGGATTCTGGCGGTTCTGGGGGCGATCGATTCCTTGTTGACGGCGATGATCTCCGACAGCCTCACCCGCGAGCGCCACGACTCCAACCGCGAGCTCATCGGGCAGGGGCTGGGGAATCTCTTCTCCGGATTGTTTGGAGGACTCCCGGGAGCCGGGGCCACGATGGGGACGGTGGTGAATATCCAGTCCGGGGCGCGCAGTCCGGTGGCGGGTATCATTCGGTCGGTGGTGCTGCTGGTGGCGGTGCTGGCCTTGGCGCCGATGCTCAGCGTGATTCCCATGGCGGTGCTGGCGGGCATCGCGGTGAAGGTGGGGGTGGACATCCTGGACTGGAGTTTTCTGGGGCGGGCGCACCGCATTTCGACCTCCGCCACGGTGGTGATGTACACGGTGTTGGCGATGACGGTTCTGGTGGACC
>JAWOCO010000028.1:0-2577 GCA_046483765.1 Alkalispirochaeta sp.
GAGACCGAGCTCCACCTCGCCCAGGTTGTTATGGGCCACGATCTGGGCGGAGGGCATGCGGTGCCGCTCCGCCACCGCCAAGCTCTGCTGGTAAGAAGCTATCGCTTTGCCCAGATCCGAGCGGCCAAAATGGACCGCGCCGTAGGCGTTGTAGATCTTAGCCAGAATATCGGGTTCCACGGTGTCTTCACGGGCGAAGCGGAGTGCCTCATCCAGATCGTCCTGGGCGCCCTGGTAGTCCGCCTCCACGATGCGCGCCCAGGCGCGGCTCAGCCGCGCGAAGATCTCCGCAGGCAGGTTTCCCAGCGTTTGCGCCAGCACCAGCGCGGCGGAGGCGTTCTTCTCCGCCGCCTCCGGGTCGCGAAACGACTCGTCCCAGGCGCGGCGGGTGAGGGTATCCAAATGGTGCTGATCTGATTCGGTGTTGGACATTACGTGTGTTTCCGCGACGCTCGCGGGGGCATTGTAGTACAGTACGCTCCGATATGCACAGCTTTTCAAAAGGACTCATGGCCGCCATTCCCATTGCCAGCGGGTATATTCCCGTGGCGATTACGTTCGGATTGGTGGTGAAGTCCGCAGGCCTCACAACGTTGGACGCCACCGTTGCCTCCCTGCTGGTGTTTGCCGGGGCGGCCCAGTTTCTCGCGATCGGGATGTACGGTGCGGCGGGACTCATAGCGGGCCAGATATCTCCCACATCGATTCTGGTAATTGCGCAAATCGTGATCGCCGGATGGCTGCTGAATTTGCGCCACCTCCTGATGAGTTCGGTAATCGCCCACAACCTCGGGGGTGGACAGCGCAGCCACTCCCCGTCCGATCCGCCGGGCAGAGCTCCAGGCATCCTCGCCCGGAGCGTCTTAGCCTTCGGGGTGACCGATGAGGTCTTCGGGGTCGCCGGGTGGCGCATCGCCGAGGGCGGCACGGTACGGCCGCGGTACCTCCTGGGGCTCGAATTGGGCGCCTACAGCGCGTGGGTGGGCGGCACCGTTGTGGGAGCGCTGAGCGGGGAGATCCTCCCGGAACACCTGCGGGTGGCGATGGGTCTCGCGCTATACGCGCTGTTCGCCGCCCTCCTGGCGGGGCAGATTCGCGCCGCCCACGGCAAAGAGGGGGCCCGCGTGGCACCGCTCATCGTGGCGGCGGGCTCCGCGGCGCTGATTAACGCCGCGCTCCGGATGGGGTTGGGCTGGGACGCGGGCGCCGCGTTTCCCATCGCCATGGTCGCCGGCGCGGTGATCGCCATGGCGGTGGGCTCCGGGGAGGGTGCCGGCCCCGCCGAGCGCGGCGGCTCGCCTGAAAGCCTTGAGCCCGGCCGGGACAGAAGCGGAGGCTCACCTGAGAGTTTAGAGCCCGGGCGGGACGCCGACCGTCAGGAGGACGCCCGTGGTTCATACTGACTGGCTGCTGGTGGTGGTGGGGCTGAGTGTCGGCACCTACGCGGTGCGGGCGCTCCCGTTCTGGTTCTCCGGCTTCGACCGCCTTCCGCAGCCGATCCACCGGTTTCTGGAACTGGTCCCCGCCGCAGCGCTGGGGGCGTTAATCATTCCCGATGTGCTCACGCAGGCGGCTCCCGTGGTGGCGATCGGCGCACCTCTCATCGCCTTCGCGCTGACGCTGCGCGGGTTTAACCTGACGGTGGTGGTAGTTGTTTCGATACTTTCCGCCTGGGCCGGCCTCGTTCTGCTTGGGTGATCCCCAGGATACGGCGCGCGCCGATGTGCGCGTCGCCCGCTTGACACCCACCCGCGCCGTGGCCAAGCTGACCGATATGGAATCACCCGTCGCACTTCTGGGATACTCGCTGCCACAGCTCGAGGAACTCGCGCACCAGCTGGGAGAACCGGCCTATCGGGGGCGGCAGATCTTTCACTGGATCTATCGCAAACACGCCGAGTCCTTCGAGCAGATGCAGAACATCCCCGCCCGCCTCAGGTCCGCACTGGCGGAGCACTACACGGTAGGCGCGATTCCACCGGTGCGCGTCAATGAAAGCGATGACGGCACCCGTAAGTACCTCTTCCCCACGCAACACGGGGGCTTTGTGGAGGCGGCGCTGATTCCCGACGGTTCCCGATCAACGCTGTGTCTCTCCACCCAGGTAGGATGCCGCCGGAGCTGCACCTTCTGCCAGACCGCTCGCCAGGGTTTTCAGGGAAACCTATCCGCCGGGGAGATCGTCAATCAGTACCACAGCATTCCTGAACAGAACGCGATCACCAATATCGTGTACATGGGTATGGGCGAACCGCTGGATAACTTCGACGGCGCCATGGCAAGCCTTGCCGTGTTCACCGACCCCGACGGATACCCCCTTCCGCCACGGCGGATCACCCTGTCCACTGTGGGAATCCATCCCGAACTGCGCTACTTTCTGGAACACCCCGACGCCGAGGGCATCAGCCTGGCGGTGAGCCTGCATAGCCCCTTCCCCGAGGAGCGGCGGCGGATCATGCCGGTGGAGAACGCCAACCCCATCGAGGAGACGCTGCGCCTTATCCGCGCCGGCCGGGAGGACCGCTCCCGGCGCGTCTCCTTCGAGTACACGATGTTTGTCGGCGTCAACGACACCCC
>JAWOCO010000087.1:0-3849 GCA_046483765.1 Alkalispirochaeta sp.
CGGGAACGAATTGTTACGGCGGGGAGAGAGTTGTTTGCGCGCAAGGGCTATCAGCAGGCCGGCGTGAAGGAGATTGCCCGAGCCGCGGGCGTTGCTGTGGGGAGCTTTTACGCCTACTTCCCGGACAAGCAGACCCTTTTTCTGGAGATAACCGAGGGGTACTACCGAGAGATCTTTGCACGCATTCAAAACGCCGTGGGACAGGGTATGCGTTCAGAGTTTTTTGCCTCGCCCAGTCAATCTCAGGACGAAATAAGGGTGATCGTCGGCACCATGATTCAGGCGCTTCATGATGCTCACGACATCGAACCGGAGCTGCACCGGGAGCTGCAACTGATGATTCTCGCCGGTGGTAATCGTGGGGATGGGACCGGCGATCAAGACCGGGACACCACGATGCACCGCGTCGTCCGTGAGCGAGTGGACGCCATGGACCGGGAAGTCCAGGCGTGGCTCACGGAGATCGTTCGCCGCTATGCGCCGTCCCGGGACGCCGAGACCACAGCGGCGGTGGTCTTTCGCTCCGCCGAGGAGACGATCCACCGGCTGAAGTTCTTTCCCGAAACGATGCCTCCCGCGGATGCGGTCATTGGGGAGCTTTCCAGCATGCTCTCCGCCTATCTGTTTGAGGAATAGGTTGTGCCGCGAGACGATTGTGCACATCGAAAAGGGACGGTACAACCTTTCCCTCCTGTTGGCGTAGCGTATCGCCCGGGAGTTGGACAGTACCGTGGACGAGCTGTTCCAGTTTGACCCATAATCTGCGGGTGCGAGAACTCCTCCCGGGAGGCAGCTGTGGACAAATCGACGTCTGAATCCAGAATAGAGCACTCGTTCAGACAGCAGGTAAAACGTGATCGTCGGGTCCGACGGGCGTTCCTACTGGTGCAATCGGACAAGCTTGGTGTAGACGTACGGCTCGCCGAATCCGGCAACGGATCTCCCGTCCATGGGGATCAGCCGAATCACCTCGCCAGTGTGGGAAAGCTGTTTACCGCAACGGTCATCGCGATGCTCAAAGAGCGGGGCGAGCTTGATTTCACCGACAGAATCGGAGCCCATCTTGACGCCGACGTCATGGCGGGGCTCCATGTCTATCGCGGTCGCGACTACTCTGAAGAGATTACCGTTCGGCACCTGCTTATGCAGACCTCCGGGCTGTACGACGTCTTTTACCCGCTTTGGAAGAAGATGATGAAGGATCCCTCGTTTCGGATTTCGACAACCGAAGCGATCGCCTGGGGCAAAGAGCACCTGAAGCCCGTCGCAGAGCCCGGACGGAAACACCACTACACGGATACCAACTACTATTTGCTGGGTCTCATCGTGGAACACATCACCGGAAGGCCGTTCCACGAAGTTATGCATGAGCTCATCTTTGACCCGCTCGGTATGAGCCACGCCGCGATGCACGGATACTCCCGCCCGCGAGAACCGTCAGAGCATGTGCCGGCGGGGCTCTACATAGGTGATATCGACTTCAGTGCCGTTCCCGGTGCTCCCGCTATCGACTACGCCGGAGGGAGCGTCATCGCACCGTTATCCGACTATCTGCTATTTATGAAGGCGTTGACGAGCCACCGCATCATCCGCGAAGAGACGTTGCAGCAAATGATCAGCGATGATGTCTACATGGGCTTTCCGACGGTGGGTTTCGACTACGGATATTCGATCTGGAAGCCCCGGACGATTCCCGTGATCCTGCCTGCCGAGATGCATTGCTGGGGATGTGTTGGCGTCACGGGCGCCTTCATGTTCTACCATCCAGCTACCGAGTCTCACATCATCGGTACCTTCAACGATTTTGCCTACCGCGGCAAAGCGCTCAATTTCATGGTACGAAAGGTTATCCGGGAGCTTGTCCGGTGAGGGAGCGGAACAACGGACATTACCCCACCTCGCTGAAGTCGTGATGGGCAGCTATCTCAGATTAGGGGTGCGTAGCACGTAGCACAGGGGCTGCCGGAATCTCTTCGGTCTCAGAGATCTGGTGGCGGGTCACAATGTAATGCTACACTATAACTTAGATGATGGATAAATCCGTAGAGCGCATCGGGCGTATAGACGAGAAACAAGAACTCCGACGCGTTGACCCTCATCGAGCGCTGAACGAGATATGGCCACTGTCGGTACAACTCTTCGCACTGTCGGGAAAGCATGATGTTCAATCAAGATTACAACGATCTGTTGAGACGATTATCCGCCCGCAGCGTTAAATACGTGATCGTTGGGGCGTACGCGATGGCTGCCCACGGCTGCGTGCGCGCCACCGGCGATATAGATATTTTTGTGCAGCCGACACCGGAAAACGCGGAAGCCGTCTTCGCGTCGCTCGTCGATTTTGGTGCTCCGCTCTCGGGAGTGACGGAGAGAGACTTCAGAACACCCGGTACCGTGTACCAGATTGGCGTACCGCCCAGCCGGATTGATATCCTCACCGATATTGACGGCCTTACCTTCGAAGAAGCGGGCAGTTTCAACGTGGACATTGACGGCCTGACTGTACCCTTTCTCGACCTTCAATCATTGAAACGAAACAAAGCCGCCACTGGCCGTACGAAAGACAAACTTGATCTCGAATTACTCAAAGAGTTCGATGAGTCGGAACGATGATCACAATAATCACTCCGGTGCCCCGGCGCAAACCGGAGCGGCTCGTTCAGCTGCCCTCACTTGTCACTTGAACTTCACCGCCGTCCCGTAGGCAAGAACCTCCGCCGCTCCTTGCATGACGGCGCTGGTGGCGTAGCGCAGATTGATCACCGCGTCGGCGCCGAGTTCCGTCGCTTCTTCCACCATCCGCTTGGTGGCGATCGCCCGCGCCTCATTGATCATCGCCGAGTATTCCCGGAGTTCGCCTCCGACAAGACCCTTCAGGGCGCTCATGATGTCCTTTCCCAGGTTCTTGGATTGAATCATGGACCCGCGAACTACCCCGAGCGTCTCGACTTCTTTTCCCGACACGAAATCAGTAGTTACGATAATCATCGCTGTTCTCTTCCTTTATCTCTTGAATGCGTTGACGAACGACTACGGCGACAGCGACGACGACACCTATGCCGCCGCCGAGAATGACAATCCGGAGGACGCCTCCTCCGGGAACAAAACTGAACGCCACGTAATAAAGGGCGGCGGTCAAGAGCGCGCCAATCGTCAGCACCACTCCGATTATGACCGGCGCGATTACTCGATCCGCCATCTGAATCTCCTCACTGTGTGGACGTAGCAGATTATACCACCAACCGACCGTTGGGTATCGCGTTGTACTTCTTACTGCCCAGAGGCGGGGTACTTTCCGACGCGCGTCAGAACAGGAGAAACGTCGTAGCTCCGGCGAACATGGCGGTATACAGTGCCATCTCCAGTTGAAATCGTCCGAAGGACGACCACTGAAGGTACTTTTCGCGCATGTACACGAAGCCCTCAATATTGTCAGGGCACGGTGCGGCGGAGGCGAAATGCGTATACACGAACGCCAGCCCCGCGAAAAACAAGAGCCGGAGTGACGGCGCCATCTCGCCCAAGGCACTTGCCACCGGCCACAGCACCACAGCCATAAGGACACCCCGCACGATCTGGGCAGGAAAGACCCAGGTCTGGACGTGCCGTTTCTCCTCCGGGTTCGCCATGTTCCGTAGATAGTCCATAAGGCGGGTCTTTGTCTCGTAGATGTCTTTGCTTATGTAGTAGGCCACGACACCGGCGATCGTGTACGCGACCACGTGTATCAGAGCAAAGAACGCTGTGAAGGTAATGAGGTTCATGGGAAAACTCCTTTCCTCCCCAGGGGAGGCGCCGGTGATGCAGCGGTGTGGGTTTCTCGTTCAACCGCCGAATCTATGAAATGCA
>JAWOCO010000105.1:0-17558 GCA_046483765.1 Alkalispirochaeta sp.
CAGCGGGCTCGACCCGCTCATTCGTCGGCAGATGCAGGACGAACTGGTGGACCTCCAGGATACGCTGCACAAGACGATTATCTTCGTCACCCACGATTTGCACGAAGCGTTGAAGCTGGGTGATCGGATTGCGATTATGCGCAACGGGGAGATCATCCAGGTGGGAACACCGGAGGAGGTGGTCACCGAGCCGGCGGACCAGTACGTAAAGGAGTTCGTCCAGGACGCCTCGCCGGCAAAAGTGCTTACTGCGGACAATGTGCTTGAGGATCCGGAAGTGTTGCTGTACGCCTGGGAAGGGCCCAAGACGGCGCGTCGAATTCTGGTTGACAACCGCCGGGAGTGGGCGTTCATGGTGAACAAACGCCACGAGTACCTTGGTGTGGTGAGTATTGACGACATCGATACCCACAAACCGTCTTCCGTAGAGGATCTTCGGGGCCTCGCGCAGAAGCACATCGGTACGTGCACTCCAGACGCGTTTCTGGAGGAACTGTTCTCGATAGCGGCGGAGTCTCCCTATCCCATTCCGGTTATCGATGAACACCAGCGCCTCAAGGGGATTGTTCGGTACCGCGCCATCTTTGACAGTCTCAGTCGGACCGCCGCCCAGAATGAACCGGAGCTAAGCCATGTTTGAGTTCCCCGAAGCAGTACGTCTTCCGCTGGGAGACTGGGTTGATGCGTTTATGGATCTGCTCCTGCAGAATCTGGCGTGGCTGTTCGATTTCATCGGAGCCGTAGGACTCCAGGTGTTGTTGGCAGTAGAAGAGGTGCTCCAGTTCATCCCATGGTTTGTGGTGATTCCACTGGTGGGGTTTCTGGCGTGGCGGGCGCTCAAAAGCGTCAAGGCCGCGCTCACGATGATGGTTATGCTGCTGGTCGTAGGGAGCTTTGGGTATTGGCAGCTGGCAATGAACACCCTTTCCGTGGTGATCGTGTCAGTGATCATTTCCATTTTCCTCGGGGTGCCGATCGGCATCCTCATGGCGCGCAGTGACCGCCTGGAGGGAATTCTCAAACCGATCCTGGACGGCATGCAGACGATGCCCACCTTTGTATATTTGATTCCCGCCCTGATGCTGTTTGGTCTGGGGCGAGTTCCCGCTACCTTCGCCACGATTATCTACGCGATTCCTCCCGTTATTCGCCTGACCAACGTGGGTATCCGAGAGGTTGCGTCGGATGTGGTCGAGGCGGCCCAAGCCTTCGGTTCCAGTACCCGGGAAATACTGTTTGACGTTCAACTTCCGCTGGCGAAGCCATCGATTATGGTAGGAATCAACCAGACCACGATGATGGCCCTGGCGATGGTGGTGATCGGATCGATGATCGGTAACCGGGGGCTCGGTATGGAAGTGTTGCTGGCGATTAATCGTGTCGAAATCGGTCAGGGTTTTGAAGCCGGATTGAGTATTGTGTTTCTGGCGATCATTATCGATCGGATCACCAGCTCCTTCGCGAAGAACGATTACCAGGAGTCCCGAAATGCGGAGTGATAACGATGTCTGATGCGAAAGACTTCCGTACCAATCGGGAGAACTCCACTGCAAAGCGAGTCTCCCAGCTGGTGGAACGGTTACACCAGCAGGGTATTCCCCGGGGCATCGTGCTGGACGCGATTCGGTACGTGCCTCGTGATCGGTTCCTACCTGAATCGGCGCGGGAGGCTGCCTGGGACAATCGTCCCGTGGAGATCGGTGAGGGGCAGACGATCAGTCAGCCGTATACCGTGGCCTATATGCTCCAGCTTGCGGAGGTAGGTCAGGCGCAGCGCGTACTGGAAGTAGGATCTGGTTGCGGGTATGTGACCGCGGTGCTGGCCTATGTGGTAGGTGATCCGAGTCTGGTCACCGGGATCGAACAGAATGATCGGTTGTTTGCTGAGGCACAGACTCGGCTGGAAAAATTAGGCTTGGATGCGATTCACCTGGTTCACGGGGACGGTAAGCGCGGGTGTCCCCAGCGCGCACCGTATGATGCGATTATCGTCAGCGCACAAACCGATTCGGTTCCGCAGGCACTCCTGGATCAATTGGCCCTGGGGGGCCGGATGGTGATTCCCGTGGATGTAGGTTCCTATGCGGCCATGACGCGCATCGAGCGGACTCAGGACGGCTTTACCCGTACCCGGCACGGGGCGTTTCAGTTTGTACCACTGCAGTAGCGCGTTACTCCATGTCCATGGGTGACGCCTCCATGAGTGTGCCCGTCCGGCACAGCTGCGAATACCACTGTCCACTGGCCTTAATGGTCCGCCGTTGCGTCTCGTAGTTCACGTGGATCAGACCGAAGCGCTTACTGAACCCATGGGCCCACTCAAAATTGTCGAGTAAGGACCACACAAAATACCCTCGAATATCTGACCCAGCGGAAAGTGCCCGGTGAACGCGCTCCAGATATCGCGACAGAAAGGCGATTCGCTGAGGATCATGCACGGTCCCCCCGGAGGCAACTTCATCCGAGAAGGCAGCGCCGTTTTCGGTGATGTAGATCGGCGGATTTCCCAATTCCGTCCGAATTCGCGAGAGGAGTCGCTCAAATGCATCCGGAGCCACCGGCCAGCCCATGGCGGTGCGTTCCTTACTGCGGAGCGTGCCCACCGGCACAAAACCCATCCCCGGTATCGGGGCGCGGCGCACGCGCACCGGAAAGTAGTGGTTGAGTCCCAGGAAATCAAAGGTGCCGTGAATCCGACGGGCATCCAGCCGATGGCGGCCGAGGAAGAAGTGGAGCGCTTTGCGCGCCGTCTCGGGATACTCGCCATGGAAGAGCGGTTCCATGAATAGTCCATTGATGAGGCGGTCCGCCCTATACGCCGCGGTTACATCGCGAGGCTCAGCCGGGGTGGTAGGGATCAAGAGCTGAGATATTCCCACCTCGCTCTCCGGCTGGAGCGTCTTGATCTCGTGGTACGCGGCGGCGTGGGCGAGCATCATGTTGCGCACCACCTTGAATGCGACCCACGGATTTCGGCGTCCCGGAGCCAGCTCCCCGGTAAGATGGCCTAAGACGGAATAGGTGAACGGTTCATTTACCGTAATCCAATGACGGACCCGGTCACGGAGCGAGGTGACGACCTCTGATGCGTAGTGCTGAAAGTGGTGGATCGTCTCCGTGGCGGCAAACCCGCCGCGTTTTTGTAACTCCGCCGGCAAGTCCCAATGGAACAGCGTCACCATGGGCAGGATCTCCTGCTCCAGGAGTGCGTCAATCAACCTGCGATAGTAGTCCAGCCCGCTCTGATTTACCTTGCCCCTGCCGCCGGGGAGAATCCGGGGCCAACTGATCGACAGTCGGTACGCCCGAAGCCCCAACTGCTTCATCAACGCCACATCTTCACGAAATCGGTCATAGTGGTCACAGGCGATATCACCGCGGTCTCCATTCATGATCTTGCCCCGACGGCGGACAAAATCGTCCCAGATTGACCGCCCCTTACCGTCTCGGTTCCAGGCGCCCTCAATTTGGTACGCAGCGGTGGCGGCACCCCACAGAAACTGATCGGGAAACTGCACATGCATAGCCCCAACGGTACGGTATGCGGGGAGGTGTGTAAACGGTGGCACTGACAGAATGTTCGGATTTTACTACAGTTCCGGAGTGGCGTTTGAACAATCTATCGTGCTCTACAGCGTGCTTCTGGCGGCGGGGATGGTCATGCTCTATTTCGGAGGATCGGTCTTGGTCCAGGGTGCTGCCAGCCTCGCGCTCAGACTCAACATCTCCTCACTGGTGGTGGGCCTTACCGTGGTGGCCTTTGGCACCTCTGCGCCGGAGCTCTTCGTCAGCTTGCTCTCGGCGGCGCAGGGAAAGATGGGGATCTCCGTGGGCAACGTCCTGGGAAGTAACGTCATCAATATCGCGTTGGTGTTGGGAATCGCCGCCGTGGTCAGGCCGACCGTTGTGGATCGGGATGTGGTTCGCACCGATGGACCGGTCATGCTGGCCACGTATGTCGTACTGGTCCTGGTACTTGCCGACCTGTCGGGAGCCAATTTCTGGACCGGTGGCACGATCCGCCGCTGGGAAGGGATGCTCATGGTTGCCGGCCTGGTGGCGTATATCGTGCTCCTGTACCGCCGATCCCGTGCTGGTGAGGGAACACCGCCCCTCGTAGAGGAGGTGCCCCACGAGGGGGCGCGGCGGCGCCCGATCGTGCTGGATCTGGTGCTTGTCGCCCTGGGAGCGGGGCTCCTGGCGGGCGGGGCGGAGCTTTTGGTGGAGGGGTCCAGCTGGTTGGCGGTGAACCTCCTGGGAGCCAGCGAACGGTTTGTGGGGATCGCGATCGTCGCGCTCGGAACCAGTCTACCGGAGCTGTTTACTACCCTGGTGAGCCTCAGCCGGGGAGAGATGGATATCTCGGTGGGGAACTTGATCGGCAGCAATATCTTTAACTCACTGATGGTACTGGGGACTACCTCCATCGTGCTTCCGATCGCCGTAGGACGCACCGACTTTGCGGTGGACTTTCTGTTTATGGTGGCCACCAGTGCGGTTTTGGTGGGCGCGTTGGCGGCGCGGAGAAAGGCGTCGCGGCCGATGGGGGTAGCGCTCTTGGGAATCTACCTCACCTACGTAGTCTACCTGTCGGCAACGCGGACCGTTTGAGCCGGTGGCGTTGACAGGAATCCGGTGGACCGCCTACATTCGTGAGGCCTGTGAAAAACCTTCGCGCTGAACACGCCACCCTTATCGGAGCAGCAGTCAATATTCTCCTTTCCGGCTTGAAGCTTGCCGTCGGGGTGGTTGCAACCAGTGGCGCCCTGGTGGCCGACGGCGTACACTCCCTGAGTGATCTGGTCACCGACGCGGCGGTTCTGCTGGGAATTCGCGCGGCGCAGCGCCCGCCCGATACCAACCACGCCTATGGCCACGGCCGCTATGAGACGATGGCCGCGCTCTTTGTGGGGGTAATGCTCTTAGCCGCCGCCGGGGGGATTCTGATACATTCGGTGGCCAGGATTGCGGAGGCCCTGAGCGGTGAAGCGCTCCGCTCGCCGGGTACCGCCGCGATCGTGGTGGCGGCGGCGTCAATCGTGGCGAAGGAAGCGATGTTCCACCTTACCCGTCGTATCGGGAAGGTGGGGGGCAGTCCCGCCCTGGTAGCCAACGCCTGGCACCACCGGTCGGACGCGTTGAGCTCGGTGGCGACGCTGGCCGGCGTGGGTGGTGCATCGCTGCTGGGATCCGAGTGGAACATTCTGGATCCGGCGGCGGCGGTAATCGTCTCCTGCATGATCGCGTGGGTAGGCATAAAGACGATGCTCACCGCTTTGCGGGAGATGACCGATCATGCCCTTCCGCCCGCCGATCACGCTACCATTAAACGGATCGTACTATCAGTTCCCGGTACCAGTGATCCCCACAATTTGAAAACGAGGCGTCTCGGATCCGATGTCTCCATAGAGGTGCATTTTCGCGTGGACGGCGAAATATCCGTAAATGATGGACATGACATCGCCTCGGAAGTGGAATCGCGCATCCGGCAGGTGTTCGGAGAGAGTTCAACGATCATCACCCATGTGGAACCAACGTTTGATCGGTAATTTATTGTTCAGATTTCACAACAAATGAAATTTTGATCACGCTATGTTGATTCTACTGGATTATTATCACCAGGTATGCCATAATCCGGCCACATTGACAGTGAACAATCTGGAGGTTCAATGAACGACAAGAAGCGAATCGTCATCCTCGGCGGAGGATACGGCGGCGTTCACGCAGCCAAAAAGCTCCATAAGAAGTATAAGCGGCGTGAAGATATCGAAATAACACTGATTGACAAGAATCCATACCATACACTCATGACGGAGTTGCACGAGATCGCCGGATCCCGCACGGAACCGGAAGCGGTGCAGGTCAGTTTTCACAAGATCTTCGGTGGTAAGCGGGTCAACGTGGCGATCGATGAGATCACCGGGGTCGACCTGGACGAGAAGAAGCTGTTTTCCGATACGGCGTCCTATCCGTATGACTACCTGGTGATTGCGGCCGGCGGAGCGCCGGAGTTCTTTGATATTCCCGGTGTGCAGGAAAACAGTTTCACGCTGTGGTCGCTGGAAGATGCGATCCGAATCCGCACCCACGTAGAGGATCGTTTCCGGGAGGCGGCAAAAGAGCCCAACCCGGAAACTCGCCGGAGACTGCTGACCTTTACGATCGCAGGTGCCGGGTTTACCGGTATCGAGCTGGCCGGTGAGCTTCTGGAGCGGCGGGATGTGCTCTGTCCCAAGTACCATATCGATGACCGCGAGGTTCGCGTGCTGATCGTTGAGGCGAAAGACTCGATTCTGCCGATCTTTCCCGGAAAACCGAAGGCTAAGGCGGAACAGCGCATCAAGAAGATGGGCGCCGAGCTTATGCTCAATACGATGATTACCGGTGCCGAAGAGGGCAAGGTCATCATCGGCGATCAGACGATTCACACCGACACCTTCATCTGGACCGCCGGTATTCATGGTGGCGAGTTCTCCAGTCGCGTGGATCTGACCAAAGGACACATGGCACGGGGAGAATGTTCCGTGGCTTCCATTGAAGGCATTCACGGAATGGCGGGCTGTTCCTTTGATGACGATGAGCGTTACGTAGTGGGTCAGCGCGGTCGCGTGCTGGTTAACGACTACATGCAGTCGGTAGATCGTCCTGATGTGTTTCTCTGCGGAGACATCCTGTGGTATGTGGAAGAAGAGCACGTGGTCCCGCAGGTTGTGGAGACGGCCCTCCAGACGGGGGAGACCGCTGCTAAGAACATCATCGCGGAGATTGAGAACAAGGAAAAAGAGCCGTTCAAGTCGAATTACCACGGCTTCATGGTTTCCGTTGGAAGCAAGTACGGCGTTGCCCATGTAGTGGGAACCTCGGTATCCGGGTTCATCGCGCTGGGTATTAAGCACCTCATTAACTTGCACTACCTGTTTGGTCTTGCTGGGGTAAACGCGGTGTGGGAGTACCTGCGGGAAGAGTTCCTCACGATCAAGGATCGTCGTTCGATGTTTGGTGGCCACTTTGCCTGGAAGATTCCGGTGTACTGGGCGCTGCCGTTGCGCGTATTCCTGGGGGCCAAATGGCTCACCGAGGGAATTAAGCACTTCCGTGACGGATGGCTCAATCCCGGCGATGGCGGAATCCTCAACCCGGATCCCGACTCGATTCTGCTCCCCGGTGTTGAACTGGCGGACGCAGGTAGCGCCGCTACCGAATGGGAAGAGGGCGCTGAGGCTGCCGGCGAAGCGGCATCCGCCTACGGCGAACCGTTAATCGAGGCGATCGCCCCGTACGAGTGGTTTGCGGAGACGGTTCTCAGTAACGCTCCGTCCTTGGCCTTTCTGCTTCAGGCGGGAGTCGTGGCTGCGCAGGTGGCGATTGGTCTGGCCTTGATTGGTGGACTGCTTACCTTCCCGGCGGCGGTGGTGTCGATCGGATTCGGACTCATGTTTATCGCTTCCGGCTGGGGAAATCCCGAGCTGCTGTGGTACATCGCGGCGTCGATCGTCATGCTGGGTGGTGCCGGCCGTGGATTCGGTCTTGATCACTGGGTGATGCCGTGGCTGAAGAAATGGTGGAACAAGCGAACCATCGCCAAGAAGACGTATCTGTACACCGGTGAGCCTCGCGACAAATGACGTGGGCTGAGTTCCCCGAGATTCGCCGGGAGCTGGACCGCGTTCAGTCGGTAATCCTTGAGGAAGTTTCGCGCCCCGGGGGCAATTTGTCCCGGGGGTTGCGAGACCTGGCTACGCGGGATGCAAAGTTGCTCCGGCCGGCATTTACTATCATCGCTGCGCGTATCCAGACGGGCGGGGCCGCCGCCTCCGACCGGGTTATTCGGATCGCTGCAGCTATCGAATTACTGCATATCGCTTCGCTCATCCATGACGATATCGTGGATGAGTCGGATTCCCGACGGGGAGGAGCGTCTTTGCACGTGCAGTACGGAAGTCGACAGGCGGTACTGATGGGAGATTTTCTGTTCTCCCGCTGTTTCTCGCTGGTTGCTGAGCATGCTCAGCCTGAGAACGCAGTGCTCCTGAGTGCGGCGGTGAGTCACATCATTACCTCTGAGATTGCAGAGACCAACGGTGGTGAAGACACCGGGTTTTCCGTCCGGAAGTATATGCACCGGATCGTGGGAAAAACGGCAGTTCTCTTTGCCCTGAGTTTTCACTTCGGCGCGTCTGAGGCGTGCGAAGAGGAGTGCGATCAGCGGACAGTCGAAATACTGCGCCGCGTTGGGTACAACATTGGGGTCGGGTTTCAGATCATCGATGATCTGCTGGATCTCTTTGGCAGTAGTCGTAGAACCGGAAAACCCGGCGGCACGGACATTCGACAGGGTATTTTGACGCTACCGGTCATACTGGCGGCTAACTCTTCGCAGCGCTCCCGGTTGATCCGGGTGTTGCAGCGAATTGGAGCCAACGGGCAGCGGCCTAACCGGTTGATGCGTTTCTGGCATGATCGGGCGATTGAGCGCGTTCGCTCGGAGGTTGCCGATGCGGGGGGGCGTGCCGGAGCCAAGGCGGCGGCGGAACTCTACACGCGCCGGGCGGAACGGGAAATCAGCCGATTGCCTGCCGGTCCGGATCAGGCGATGCTCCGAGAAGTCACCGAACGTCTGCTATCAAGGGCGTCATAAGCACGTAACATGCGCGTGGCGCGCGCGCAGCACAGTATGGAAAGTGTGCGCGTGTGCGCCACCTCCCGCCTGTGCCGTTCCACCGCGTGCTCTACCGGAGGGACGGCACCAGGTGTGCCGCGGACAGTGCCAGGGGCACCACCACTCCCAGAGAATAGTACACAAAGATCCGAGAAATCGCGCCCATAGAGGGACCTTTCGTGGCGTGGGAAAACCCCTGACGGTGCATCCGGCGGTACGTGCCGAGACTGAGCCCTGCAGCGATCAGAGTGGTCACAACCGTAATACGCGGAAAGACTCCTACCACTGCCAAAATCAACACCGTCACCTGCGCCCCCCCACCCAATAGGTAGATGATGAGCTCGGCCCAGCGTCTTCCCACCAGGATAGATAGCGTGCGACGGCCCGCCTCCGTGTCCCCGACAATATCACACGTGTTGTTTACCGTCAGAATCGATGCCACCATTAGGAGCGACGGTACCCCGACCACAAGGTCCGTGGCGGTCATCGTGTCCGGGGCCAGTACAAACACCGATAGTGTCACCAAGAGCCATCCGAGAAACCCACCGGCAAAAAGATCACCCACGGGGGTGCGGGAGATCGGCAGGGGCCCTGCGTTATAGAGGAACCCCACCAGCATCGATGCTGCCCCGATCGGTATAACCCACGGAGTGGCGATGAACGCCAGGATGATACCAAGTACCATCGCCACGGCATACAGTCCCAGTGAGATGAGGAGCGCGGGACCGGCCGCCACCCCTTGGTGTACGAGTACTTTGTCCGCCTCTCGGTTGGTGCCCCGCCGGTCGACACCAGAATAGAAGTCGAAGAACGTATTGAATCCGGTGGTAGCCATGTCAACTGCTAAGACTGCTGCCAGGTACACGATGAGAACCGGAATACTGATGGTGTCGTATTGGTACCAGGTATAGGAAGCGCCAATGGCGAAGCCTGACAGACTGACGGTTTTGGTGCGTATTTCAACGATGCGCAGGAACTGGGTGAACGTAATCATTAGCACGGACCTCGCGGCATACTACCCGAAGTGCCTGCCATGGGAGAACAGGAACGTGCTCTAAGAGAACTGCCGACCGTCCAAAAGGCGCCGCACCGCGCGCATGAAATCCACAAATCCCGGGGGATAGTGGTTTAGTCCACGACTGGTCACCGCATGGGGACCGGCCTTGACGGTCACGTACCAGGTGGTGCCGTCCGCAGTATCAGAGCCTTTGTAGCGCGGGTTCCACTCCCACACGCCACAGCTACTGATGTCATTGAGGAACCGTCCCCACCGCGCGGTGTCCGGAGTGACCTCTTCCGAGGTGTGTAAATCGTAACCCTGTTCGAAAACCTCGTACACGATGACACCGTCTCGCAATTCAACCTTGTAGGAAGGACCAACGTACCCGCCGACCCACGCCTCGAAGTGCTCCGGTTTATTGCTGTGCATGATCAAAAACTCCAGTAAATACTTTTGTTTAAATTATAAGTCTCCTTGAGAAATATATCAATAGAACAGACGCACGGACAATCAGTGGCGCTACGCCAGGTACAGGGAAAACCCCATAAAGAAAGAGACGCTTCCACCGATCACGCAGAGATGCCACAGCGTATGGCTGAAGGGGAGGCGTCGCCACGCGTAGAACGCCACCCCGCCGGTGTAACAGATCGCCCCGGCGAGCATCCAATACAGGAATCCTGCGGGAGCGACATCGAGGAGCGGTCGAAGTGCGATGAGCACCGTCCACCCCATGGGAATGTAAAGCAGGTCGGTGATGATATGGTGCGTCCGGAAAACGGTAGATTTCAGGATGATACCGATCAGTGCGAACGACCAAATCACGCCAAATACCACCCATCCCCAGGTGCCGCGCAGCAGGAGTAGGGTCACCGGTGTATACGTGCCTGCAATGAGTAGATACACGAAGGACTGGTCGACGATGCGCAGGTAGTAGCGGATGTGCGGTAACGAGGCAAAGCTATGAACCAGCGCCGAGGACATGTACAAGAGGATCTGGCTCACGCCGTACACGATGAAACTTGCATATTTCCAGGGACTGGGATCCTCATTGGTCAGCATGATCAGCGCCGTAAGCCCCGCAATGGCTAGGCCCGCCCCAATGGCGTGGGTAATGCTGTTGAAGATCTCTTCGATGGCACCGCCACTCTCGTACTTGATCTCCGAGGGACGCAGTTCCTGTTCCTGAATTGACTCACTCATACTCAGAATTAGACTCTTTGCAGGTACTGCTGTCAAGTCAGCGTGATGGACGGTAGTCGCCGTCCATGCTACGTTTTTGCCGTGGCATCTAAGCATCACGTCGGCTATGACGGAATTCTTGACGCGGCGGAAGACCTGTTTCGTGAACGGGGATTCCAGGCGGTTACGCTCACCGATGTTGCCAGGGAGGTGGGAATTCGAAAACCGTCACTGTACTACCACTTTCCCGAGGGAAAAGAGCAGCTCTTTGTGGCGGTGCAGGAACGCATGTTTCGGCGGATTGGTAATCAGCTTCAGCAGGTGGTGGATGACGCGCCGCCGTCGCTGGATGATCGCTTTCGGTCTGCGGCGCACTGGTTCTTTCAGCGTCCTCCCCTGTTTCTGCTGGCAATGATTCACCACGACATGCCGGCGCTCCAGGAAGAACATCGGAAATCTCTGACCGCTATGAGTTACGGGGTTATTATGCGCCCCCTCGTGGAGGCGGTGCAGGCGGCGGTGGAATCGGGAGAGATTCGTCCGATTAATCCCCACGTGGTGGCGGGGGGATTTATATCACTGCTGGAGGGCACCACCATCGCCGCTCGCGCCGGTTTCGGTCACGATGTGGAGGAGATGATGGCAGCCTCGCTTGATATGGTTCTGAACGGACTCAGGCCGATCCCTGCTGAGTGACGATGTGCACGTCCCGTTGCGGGTAGGGAATCCCGATACCTTCCTGATCAAGGCGTTCCTTGATCTGCTGGTAGAGTTCATGCTGCACGGTAATCACGTGCTCCCGAGGCGTCCAAAACCGGGCCATGAGGTCGATCGCACTGGCTCCGTGTCCCGTGACGCCCACAATCGGTGCGGGATCGGGAAGGACGTTGGCGTGGTTGGTGAGAACTTCCAATATCGCGTAGCGTGCCGTGGAGATATCGGCGTCATAACTTATTCCCAGTTGGAGGTCCAGCCGGCGCACGGAGTTAATTGAATAGTTCACAATTGGAGCGTTGGCCAGCGCACCGTTGGGAATCACCACGCGGCGATTGTCGGGAGTGTCCAGTACTGTATACAGCACCTGTATCTCCTGCACCGTTCCCATATATCCATTGGCTTCCACGAACTGTCCCACCGCAAAAGGGCGGGTAGCGAGGATGAGAACTCCCCCGGCGAAATTGGCCAGGGATCCTTGAAAGGCGAGGCCTACAGCCAGTCCCGCGGCACCGAGGATCGCGATGAACGAGGTCATCTGTATTCCTACGGTGGAGGCCGTGGCGATAACCGCCAGTACCGACAGGCTGGTCTTAACAAAACTGCGGGTAAAGCTGGTGAGACCGGCGTCTACGTTGGCTCTGGTCATGATTCGGCGAACCATACGGGCGACAATTCCAGCCACCAGAAGCCCCACTACGAGGATTCCGATCGCCGACGCCAGTTGTGGTAAGAATGTCTGAAAGTCGATATCAATCATAGGCAGTATTGTAACGGAGGAGCCGGAAATCATGAACCAGTCCGCCACATCTGAGAGAAAGCACCTACTGCTGGTGGGCGGCGGCCACGCACACCTGCGTCTCATTAACCGCATTCCGGAGTTTACCGCCCGTGGAATAGATGTGACGGTCCTTGATTCCAATACCGAACTGTACTACTCCGGAATGATGCCGGCGGTACTGGGAGGATTGGTTTCTCCTTCGGCAGCCCGCATCCCCGTGGCCGAAATCGTTTCCCGTGGGGGAGGCCGGTTTGTAGAGCATGCAGCGTCACGCATCGATGCCGTTCGGCGGGTGGTGGAAACGGCGGCGGGGGAGTTTCCCTGGCATGTGGCGAGCATCGCGATCGGTAGCCGGGTGCAGCCTCCCATTCCCGTGGCTCCCGGGGCGGTAGTGCTGGGCGCAAAGCCGGTGGCGCAGTTGCCGGAGCTCTTCTCTACGGTGGTGCAGAAACTTGAGACGCATCGCGATCGTCCGGTGCGCGTGGTGTTCATCGGAGGTGGAGCTTCGGCGGTGGAGCTTGCAGGTAATCTCGCCGGTCGAATGGAGCGCTCACGACGGGAGCACCAGGAGCGCCTCGAACTGACGATCGTCAGCCGCGGCGCCGCGCTGGTACCTCGAATGGCGCAGAAGGTGCAGCAGATCGCACAGGCATCTCTTAGAGGTCGGGGTGTTCGACTCCATATGAACAGCGTGCCCCGCGCAGTTTCCACGACGGCGGTAGAAATGGAGCATGGCGAAGCGCTTCCGGCGGATATTACGGTGTTCTGCACCGGTCTGTCGGCGCCGGAGGTGATTAGCTCCTCCGGGCTTCCCCACAGTGCCGATGGCACGCTCCTGGTGGCTGACACCCTGCGCATGAACGGCGCCCCGCTGTACGGTGGGGGCGATTGTGTCGGTATCGAGGGTCTCAAACTGGAACGGATCGGAGTTCACGCCGTGCGTCAGAGTAGTGTGCTCTTGCACAACGTCTCCCGGGAGCTCGCGGGAGCTTCGCCGCCCACCCTGCAGCGCTATGTACCACCGGAGGCGCCGATGTTGATTCTCAACCTGGGGGACGGCACGGGAATCCTGGTGCAGGGGGCGCGGGTGATGCACGGCAGGCTTCCGTATCGCCTGAAGGAGCGAATCGACTGGGCCTTTGTGCGGAGCGGCGGCATGAAAATCCGTCCCACGCTCTTGGGGCCTCCGCGGCCGTGATACCTCGGTGGCCGTGATACCTCGGTGGGCCGTGATACCTCGGTGGGCCGTGATACCTCGGTGGCCGTGATACCTCGGTGGCCGTGATACCCTCCGCGGCCGTGATACCCTCCGCGGCCGTGATACCCTGCGCGTCGGGGCGAGCGTCCTGATCGGCGGGAACCTCAGTTCCCCGGGGACGCCTCGGAGAACGCCGAAGAGCGCGCGATGATTCCCATGGTGCGGTGGACCACTTCGGCGGCGGCGTAGTTCCAGCCGGGCTGCGTTGCGATGGGAGCCAGCTCGACCACGTCAAAGCCGACGACCTCGCGCCTGTCTGCGATCGACTGCAGGATCGACAGGAACTGATACCACCCCAGGCCGCCGGGAACCGGGGTGCCGGTGGCGGGAATCACCGAGGGATCCAGACCGTCCACATCGATGGTGATATAGAGGCGCCGCGGGAATGAATCCGGCAGGGAAATCTCGCTGAGAGCACTCGGGACGATCGCGGCGGCATCGTGGGCGATGATGTTTGGGTATGTGGGCTTGCCTGCGGCCCGGGCGGCCACGTCTGCACGGTACAGCACCTCTTCCGGGCACAGAGCGCGGACCCCGATTTGCACCAGGGGCGCACCCAGGTCCTGGTGCAGACGTCGTGCCACGGAGGCGTGGCTGTGCGGAAGGCCTTCATAGGCATCGCGCAGGTCGGCGTGGGCATCGATCTGCACCACCCCGATCGGCTCTCCTATCGCCCCCAGCACTCCCCGAACGGCGGGGGCGGTGAGGGAGTGTTCCCCTCCCAGGATAACGGGAATGCCCCGTCCCTGGGCGCCGCCGTGCACTGCGGCCTCCACGGCGGCGGTGATTCGCGGAAACACCTCAGCCGGTCCGCCGCTGCAATCAACCGCCGGCGCGGTATGGATCCCTTCCTCCCCGGGCGAACTGATCCCATCAAACACCTCCAACTGGTCCGACGCCTCCAGGATCGCCGCGGGACCGTGGGCGGTGCCCGTGCCGTAGGATACGGTGTGTTCATACGGTACGGGAATCACGTGAAACCGGGCATCCGCCGGGGGACGTTGGGCAAATTCACTGCCAAGAAACAGTTGGGGGGAACTCATGATCGCCTCCTGTGGCATCTATCCCAGGCGCTCGCGAAAGTCGGCATAGGAGCTTTCCCGCTGTACCGTGAGCGCGTGGGAACGGGAGTCCCAGGTGGCAATTGCCGGCAAGGGAATCCCATTGAAGGTGGTGGTTTTCACCATGGTGTAGTGACTCATATCGTCAAAGACCAGTCGGTCTCCGATGGAAAGGGGTGTCTGAAAGGCGTAGTCTCCGATCACATCCCCGGCAAGGCACGTACCTCCGCCACACCGGTAGAGGTGAGGCGCCAGGCCCGGCGGCGCGCTGCCCCAAAGCTCAGGACGATACGGCATTTCCAGCGTGTCCGGCATGTGGGCCGTGGCGGAGGTGTCGAGGATCGCCAGATTCATGCCGTTCACCGGCAGATCCAGCACCGACGCCACCAGGATACCGGTATGGATCGCGATCGCCTCTCCCGGTTCCAGGATCACCTCCACCTGGTAACGCTCTTTCACACGCTGGAGAATCGCCACCAGGTGGTCGCGGTCATAGTCGGGCTGAGTGATGTGGTGACCGCCACCCAGGTTTAACCAGGTGATCTCCGGGCGCGCAAGAATCTCGCCGAAGCGCTCCTCCACGGCGGTGATCGTCCGCTCCAGGGCGTAGGAATCGTTCTCACAGAGGGTATGCAGGTGTAGGCCGCTGATGCCCTCCCAGGCGTGGGGATAGTGGAGCCCGTCCTGCCGTAGTTGTCCGGCGGTGGTGCCAAGGCGGGAATAGGGCGAACAGGGATCGTAGAGCGGCGTGTCCCCCACCGAATACTCCGGATTGATCCGCAGTCCGAAACGCAGCTCTCCTCGGCGGCTTCCCGCCTCCCGGGCGCGCGTCTGAAAGCGGGCCCACTGGGCAAGTGAGTTGAAGCTCAGATGATCGGTGACCTCCAGTAACAGCTCCAGGTCCGCCTCACTGTACGCCGGGCCATAGGTGTGGATGCGGGTCCCCACCTCCCGGTGCCCCAGCTGCGCTTCGTAGGGGCCACTGGCGCAGACGCCGTCCAGATAGGTCCGAACCAGATCAAATACCGCCGGCAGGGCAAACGCCTTGAGTGCCAGCAGCATCGTCACGCCGGCGCGGTCGGCAGTCTCCCGGAGGATTCGCAGATTGTGTTCCACCGCGGACCGGTCCACCACGAAGCAGGGGCTGGGAACGGTGGCAGGATCGAACCCGCGGAAGTATGGCCGTCCATCGGGATTGTACGGAGTAGGGTCACGCCGCGCGTCGGATGCAGCGGCGCTCCCGCCGCCGGCACCGCCGCCACGGCTTCCATCAGGCAAGTTCCGCCACCTCCGCCGGATCCTGCACCGTCCAGGGTAGGCCGTGGACCGCGAGCGCCTCCATGAAGGGATCCGGGTCGAACTCTTCCATATTCCACACCCCCGGTTTCATCCAGTGGTCGGTGAGCATCATCATCGCCCCGATCATCGCCGGAACCCCGGTGGTGTAGCTCACCGCCTGACTGCCTACCTCCTGAAACGCCGCAGCGTGGTCACAGATGTTGTAGATGTAGACCCGGCGGCGGGCACCGGCGCGCCGGCCGGCGGCGATCGTTCCGATGCAGGTGCGGCCGCGAGTGCTCTCACCCAGTCCGGAGGGTTCCGGGAGTACCGCCTTGAGAAACTGCAGCGGAACGATTTCCTGTCCCTGAAACGCGACCGGATCAATGCGCGTCATGCCGACGTTCTCCAGGACCTTAAGATGCGTCAAATAGGAATCGGAGAAGCTCATCCAGAACTGCCCCCGTCGAATCGTGGGAAAGTTCCGTACCAGGCTCTCGAGCTCCTCGTGGTACATGCGGTAGACGCGATAGTCACCGACGCCCTGGGGACAGCTGAACTCCCGGCTTTGAGACATGGCGGGGGTTTCCACAAACGCGCCGTTTTCCCAATGGCGGCAGGGGGCGGTGACCTCCCGAATATTGATCTCCGGATTGAAGTTGGTGGCGAACGGCTTTCCGTGGTCACCACCGTTGACATCGACAATATCGAGTTCTTCGATCTCGTCCAGGAGGTGCTTGGCCGTGTACGCGGTGAACACGTTGGTGACTCCCGGATCGAAGCCGCTGCCCAACAGCGCCATAAGACCGGCTTCGCGGAAACGTTCGCGGTACGCCCACTGCCAGGAGTATTCGAAGTGTGCGCTCTCCGGTGGCTCGTAGTTTGCTGTGTCCAGATAATGCACTCCCGTGGCCAGGCACGCCTCCATGATCGACAGGTCCTGGTAGGGAAGCGCCACATTAATCACCAGCTGCGGTTGGACGCGGGTTATGAGGGTGATCAGTTCCGCGGTGTTGTCGGCATCGACCTGCTCCGTGTCGATCGTCACCCCGGTGCGCTGTTTCACATCGGTGGCGATCGTCTCGCATTTGGCCACGGTGCGACTTGCCAGGGTGATGCGGGAGAATACCTCCGGTACCTGGGCACACTTGTGAGCCACCACGTTGCCCACACCGCCGGCTCCGATAATCATTACATCTGCCATAGCTCCTCCGTAGTCTCTGCGCCGGAACTCAGCGCTCGTAATAGGTATAGCCGCGCATGCTCGCCTCAAACGCCTGTAGTACCGACCGGCGTTGCGGCGCGGTGATGAGCCCGTCCCGTACCGCCTGCTCCGCCTTGTGGCGGAAACGTTCCACCAGGTCTCGCGGCTGGTACTCCACGTAGCTGAGAACATCGGAGATCGAATCGCCCTCGATCTCGCGGACAAAATCGAAACTTCCGTCATCGTTAATGCGCACGCTCACCACGTGGGTATCTCCCAAGAGATTGTGCAGGTCCCCCAGCGTCTCCTGATAGGCGCCCACCAGGAACACCGCCAGGTAGTACTCTTCATCACCGGTGAGCTCATGCAGCGGCAGCGCCTTGCGCACATCGTGCATGTCGGCAAAGGTGTCGATCTTACCGTC
>JAWOCO010000139.1:0-8009 GCA_046483765.1 Alkalispirochaeta sp.
GTGCCATACTGGGTAGGTCGGCCCGGTGCGTCTTTCCTTCCTACCTCTTTGATCAGTTTGCGCTCCAGCAGCTGGCGGATCATATTGTCCGCAGCTACCCCGCGGAGGCTTTCCACCTCGCCCCGCGTAATCGGTTGAGAATAGGCCACGATGGAGAGCGTTTCCATCGCTGCCCGGGAGAGGCGCTGTTCGCGCTTCTTGCCGAACCGTTCCCTGAGACGGGGCCAGAGCTCTTTTTTGGGGCTGAGCTGCACCGCTCCCCCGATCGTTACCAGTTCAAGCCCGCGATTGGTGGTATCAAGGTCTCGCCGGAGGTCCGCGAGCACCTCTTCTACCTGTTCCCGGGCGAGTCCACTAACCGTGGCCAGTGTACGGATCTCGATCGGCTCTACTTCAAGAAAAAGGATCGCCTCGATAACCGCCTTCTCTTCATCCATCTTCACCCTGTACCTCATCCATCTCGGTCTCGTACGAGTATTCCAGATCCCGGGGACCGGCGACAACTCGGATATCACCAAACATGCGGTTTTGCATGATGCGGATCGTCCGCTGCCGCGCCGACTCGAGTATCGCGATAAAGGCGCATACAAACTCCATGATCGATTCCTCGTTGCGAATCAGGTCGGTAAACATAAACTCCCCGGTGCGATCCAGGAGCTCCTCGATCAGGGTGAGTTTCTCGTTGACCGTAACCTCTTCATAGAGGCTTATCAGCCGGTCGGAACTGATGTTGTTTACCAGTTGGGAGAACGTCTTCAGGAGGTCCCAGACATCGAGTTGTTCCCAGAGGTCTTCACTATCGTCAAACGGAAGCACCGGCTGGGCGGATCGCCGTTCCAGTTCAAACTCCAGCTCTTCCTCGCGCTCACTCATCATGTCACTCAACTTGCGGTACCGCTGATACTCGATCAGCTTGTCCACCAGCTCCTGCCGGGGATCGTCGTATTCCTCGTCGTCGCCATCCCCCGATATCGGGAGCAGCATACGCGATTTAATATGCAGCAGAGTGGCAGCCATCACGTAGAAGTCGGTAATCGTATCGAGATCGACGCGGGCGGCGTAACGGAGAAATTCCAGGTACTGTTCCGTGATGCGGGCAACGGGGATGTCATAGATATTGACCTCGTTCTTGCGGATCAGGAATATCAGCAGGTCCAGCGGACCTTCAAATTGATCGAGTTGGACGGTATGTCCCCGTGATTCCCGGTTCTCCATTCAGCGATCTCAGAATAACTCGTCGTCGGAGGCGGACTTCTTCTTAGCGCCGGAGCTCTTTTTGGCGCTTTTCCCCGTGTCCTGGGGTGTTTCCGCCACGGTTTCCGCGGTGGCGGCTTCCTGCGGCGCTTCCGCTTCGGCGCTGCTCTCCGGCTCGGGGAACATGATCGTCCGCAGCTTCTCCTCCAGCGTCTTGAAGATATCGGGGTGCTCTTCGAGGAACTGTTTCACGTTCTCCCGGCCCTGGCCGATGCGCTCCTCACCGTAGGAATACCAGGAACCGCTCTTCTGCACGAGGTCGTATTTCAGCGCGGCGTCCAGCAGACTGGCGGTCGCGGAGAGTCCCTTGCCGAAGATGATTTCCAGTTCGACCTTGCGAAACGGCGGGGCCACCTTGTTCTTCACCACCTTTACGCGCACGCGGTTACCGATCGCCTCGTCGGCACCCTTGCTGATCGTCTCGATCCGACGGACCTCGATCCGCACGGAGCAGTAGAACTTCAGGGCGTTACCACCGGTGGTGGTTTCCGGGTTACCGAACATCACGCCGATCTTCATGCGGATCTGGTTAATAAAGACCAGCACCGTGGATGATTTGGAGATGATTCCGGTGAGCTTACGTAGCGCCTGACTCATGAGACGGGCCTGCAGACCAACATGACTGTCGCCCATGTCCCCCTCGATTTCCGCCTGCGGGGTGAGCGCCGCCACGGAGTCCACGACGATAATGTCCACCGCCTTGCTTCTGACCAGGGCCTCGGCGATTTCCAGCGCCTGTTCTCCGTTGTCAGGTTGCGATACCCACAGGGCGGCCGTGTCCACCCCGAGGTGTCCAGCGTACACCGGGTCCAGCGCGTGCTCGGCATCGATAAACGCCGCCACGCCGCCCGCCTTCTGCGCCTCGGCGATCGCGTGCAGGGCGAGCGTCGTCTTTCCGGAAGACTCGGGGCCGTAGATCTCCACGATGCGCCCTTTGGGGTAGCCGCCGAGCCCCAGCGCCTCATCCAGGAGAATCGAGCCGCTGGCGATCGTTTCGATGCCGCGGGTGTCCCGGTTCTCACCGAGTTTCATTATCGAGCCCTTGCCGAACTGCTTTTCGATCTGTAGTCGCGCCGCTTCAATCGCTTTTACTTTGTCTTCGCCGGTTGCTTGGTTAGATGCCATTGGTAATTACCTCTCGGATATGAACACTGCCCGGCGGAGTATAGCGCTTTTTGAAGTGCGATGAAACACTTGTTTTTGAAAGAGGCCGATCACACTTTTGACCCTGCAGCGGAAATCGTAGTATACCTGACGCATGCGTGGGGAGCTGGTCATTTTTTCGACTCGGAGTATGGAGGAGTATGCGGAGCGCGTCGCCTATGAGATGCAGACGTTTCCCGACTTCTACGGTAAAGGGTACAGTAAACAGATTCGGGGTGAGCTCAAGACGATCACCTTTGCCGATGGAGAAATCGAGGTTGAGGTACACACCTCGATCCGGGGAAAAGATGTGTTCCTGTTTGCCTCGGCCGGGCGCAACGCCTACGGCCTGTCCGTGGAACAGAACAAGCTGGAGCTGTACCACGCGATTGACGCGATCCGTCGTGCCCAGCCGGGCCGGATCACCCTCTTTGAACCGTTCTGTACCAGTTCCCGCTCCGACCGCACCACCCGGCGCAACAGTGTGGGGTTCTGGATCCACTATAAGACGCTCGCCAGCCTCGGCGTGGATCACATTATTACCTACCAGCTGCACTCCGATAAATCCAAGACCGTTGTTGATCCGCGGGTGTGCGCGATCGATGATGTTCCCGCCAGTCCCTTGATCAAGGAGTACATCACCGACAGTTTTATCCGCAAGCCGGACGTTCTCAGTTCCAGCGTCCGGGAGGACTGGTTGTTCTGTTCCGTGGATGCCGGTGGCGAGAATGTGGCGCGCAAATATGCGCGGGCCTTTGGTACGCGCTTGATGATCGCCCACAAGCAGCGCAACTACGACAAGACCAACTCGGTGGAATCGGTGAATATTCTCACGGATACGCAGATCGAGGGCAAAGAGATCTGGATCGTGGATGATATGATCGATACCGCCGGCAGCGTCTACACCTTGGCGAAGGAACTGAAGTCACGGGGTGTGGGTACGGTGAATATGGCCGCGATCCATCCGGTCTTTTCCGATCCCGCCACGGAGCGCCTTCAGGAGCTGCACGCAGAGGGCATGCTCGATCGCCTCATCGTCACTGATACGCTGGAGGTATCCGATGAGATCCGCCGGCAGATGCCGTTCCTTTATGTGGTCTCCTCGGCACGGCTCAGCGCAGAAATCATCATGCGTATGCATGAAGAGCAGTCGCTCTCACCGTTCTTTGACGACTTTGACCCGCGGCATTATCTGTCCAACTTGAAATTGTTTCTGTAGCGGCGGGACTCAGGGGATCCCGCTTCCTATCGCTCGTGGCTACCGCTCGTGGCTATCGACCCAAAACGTCGCCGGTCCGTTGTTCACCAGGGCCACGTCCATATGCGCCCCGAATACCCCGGTTTCCACCGGTACCTCAGCGTGCAGCAGAGCTTTCATCTCGTCGTAGAGCGCACGAGCGAGCTCCGGTGGGGCTGCCCGGTCAAAGCCGGGACGCCGTCCCCGGCGGAGGTCCCCGTAAAGGGTAAACTGTGATACCAGCAGAATCGATCCCGAAACATCGACCACGGAGCGATTCATGCGCCCCATTTCGTCTTCGAATACCCGCAGTCCCAGAATCTTGCGCGCCACGTAGTCACGGTCTCCGGCGCCGTCATCCCGGGCGACGCCGAGAAATACCAGTAGTCCGGTTGCGATTTCTCCGGTGATCTCCTCGTTTACGGTGACCGACGCCCGGTGCACTCGCTGAACCAACGCTCTCATCCGCCGTTACTCCTCATCCTCGAGAGAGAGTTCGGAGGGGTTGAGCCGGCGAATCGAAGTGACCTGCAGGGTGAACTCGTCTTCGTCCTCCTGCGGCTGTACCCGGCCGATGAGTTCAACGGGCTGATCATTCTCCAGGAGGACCGCAAACTGCACCCGCGCCGGAACGATTCCCTCCAGAACGCGCCGTTCGTGGTATCCGGCAAGAAAATCGAAGGTAATCGCGTTGGTGCCGATTTCCAGGTTGGCCACGCGCCCGCGCCACCGGACGTAGACGTCGGCGTAGAGCGCGGGGTCCTCGGAGACTTCCTCGTAGGTGAAGTTGTCGGTGAGTGAGGTGAAGTCGGGCTCCGTCAGGTAGGACCGGATCATTTCGGCCCGTTCCCGGATCATTGGACTGGCGTTGGAAAGCCGGAGGCGGTTAAGTTCCCGCCGGACCAGGTTATCCCGACGGTCGTTGAAGTAGTCCCCCACCCGATCCAAGAGGCGCTCCGCCTCCCGCGGGGTGAACTGGAACCGCTCTTCATCAGGAGGCGTGATCAGCGAATCCCCCGTTTCCTCCGGGATAATAAACTCTGAGCCTTCTCGATCGGGAGGAGCAAACAGATCAGACAGTACCGATTCGATCTGGGGACGGATTACGAAAATCACGCCTACCACGGGGGCGATGATCACGGGAATCGTGATCCACCGCGGGAGAAACCATCCCACCGGGGGCAGTATCCGCCGAACACGATTCGATTCGAACCACTCCAGGGCCTCCTCCGGGGAATCCAGCCCGCGGAGCCACTGGAGTGCCCGCCGCGCACGGCGGTTATGGTTGTCCAGATCGATGATGTCCAGGTAGGTGCGCAGCGCCTGATCAGTCTGTCGGCGACGCAGGAGCACCGCTCCCAGGCCGAGCATGGCGTTGACGTTATCTTCGATATCGAGGGCGCGACGGAGGTAGGAATAGGCTCCGGAGTAGTCTCCGGTGTACAGACAGCTCATGCCCAGGAGGTAGTAGTACTCGTAACTGTCCCGGTACATGAACACCTGCGGTTCGAGGAAGTTAATAACTTGGGTGAAGTTGCGACGTCGATAGAGTCGACGGGCCTTCCTCAGACCGTGCGCGGCGCCCTGTTTCACTCTCTTGCGCGTGCGCCTGTGCCTGCGCGGCCATCCTGCAAGGCGGTGAGCTGCTCCTGGTACGATGCGATCGCTTCCTGGTACGCCTGCTCGCGCCGCTCAAACTCGTCCAAAGCCTGGAGGTATTCCTCGTGGCTCCATCGCAGTAACTCGAGCAGCTCCGTTTCACGCTCGTCGAGATCGATGAGTGCCGTGCGGTAGCGGGCCGCCTCAACCCGAAAACTACGGGGATAGTCGCGCACCACCGCTTGAAAGACGCGGCGGGCGGCATCGAGCCGTCCCAGGTTGTAGAGCGATTCTCCGCTCCAGTAAAGCGCATTCGCTACGAAGGGCGACTCCGGGTGCTCGTCGATGAATCCGTTGAGCGCCTCGATGGCCGCGGCGTAGTCCTCCTGCATGAACAGCAACCGTCCCCGTTGGTAGGCGGCTTCCACCGCATAGGTGTGCTCGGGAAAGGTCCGCAGGTAGTACTCCAGGTTCCGTTGCGCGTCGGAGAGGCGCTCGGTGGCCATCGCGGACTTGGCGAGCCAGAAATAGGCGGTGGCCTCAGTCTCCCGATCCGGTTCTTCCAATAGGATTTCCCGAAAACGTACCATTGCGGTCTCGAAGTCGCTCGTTCGGAACGCCTCAAGCCCCTCATTCAGGATCTCATCCAACGCAATCTCGTCGGAAGCGGAGTCCTGCGCCGGCACGGAAGCGGCAACCAGCAGGGCAAGCACTATTGACACCAGGTGTGTCACGGACCGTCGTCGTTTCATCAGTTTTCTCCCCTGTTTATTGTCGGTCACGGTCTACCTCGGGTTGAATCGCTTTCACGCCACGTCTCCGCTACTTCCCCGCAGGTGTGACAAATAGGAACCGGAGTCTTCCGCCGTGAAAAACGCGGAGCCGGAGACCAGGACGTTGGCGCCGGCGTTCCGCGCTGCCGGGGCGGTGTCATGGTTGATGCCGCCGTCCACCGAAATGAGAAACGCCCCGCCCTCACGACGTCGCCATTCGGCAAGCTGGGATACCTTGTCCAGCGTACTGGGAATCAGCTGCTGTCCGCCGAACCCGGGATTCACCGTCATCACCAGGACCAGATCCACCAGCGGCAGGAGTTCCGTGATCGCGGTCACCGGCGTGGAGGGAACGATCGAGACTCCTGGACGCAGGTTGTGTTCTCGGATCAGCTGGACCAGCCGATGGGCGTGCACCACCGTCTCGATGTGAAAGGTCAGATAGTCGGCTCCCGCGGAGGCAAACAGGCCCACGTAGCGCTCGGGGTCGGTAATCATGAGGTGCACATCCAGAGGCAGCTTCGTCCGGGAGCGAACATCCTGCACCATCTTGGGACCGAAACTGATGTTGGGCACGAAGTGTCCGTCCATCACATCCAGATGGATCCATTCCGCGCCGGCGCGCTCGATCAGGGATACACCGGCGGAGACATCAGCGAAGTCACAGGCCAATAACGATGGCGCTACACGTGTTGGAAACTCCATATCGGGCAAAGCATAGCGTAATCCCGATACGCTGGCAAAGGCCCTTCGTTGACCTTTCCTGTCTACATGATATAATAGCCGAAACAGTTTACGAGGTTGCGATCAGCTTGGAAAACAACACGGATACGGCGCATGATCACGTTCACCGTGCCGCCGTGCTTATTGCATCGCACCAATTGCGAGAGGCCAACGAGGAGTTGGAGCAGGCGCTGTCACTTGACTTTGACAGCATCGACGTCGTTACCGCCCTGAAATACACCAATTTCTGGGGTGATCGTCAAGAGCGTGTCGAGGGATTGGCAGAATCTTTTGAACGCGGCGAGTATCTGCTGGGACAATGGGCGGTATTTCAAGAGTTTGCCGAGCGGATCGGGCCCCCGGTCGAGGTAATCATCAACGCCCTCCGGCAACACGTGTTTCGGCAAGCCTTAGCTTTCTATCGCGAGGTCTATCGGGATCGCAGCAATCGTGATGCTGATCTATTGGTGCGCATCGGCCGCTGCTACAAGGGAGCGGGAGAATTCGATCGGGCAATGCGGTTTCTCAAGGCTGCCGGCTCGCAACGGCCCGATGATGCCGAGGTACTGGCGGAGCTGGCGGATGTGTTGGCTTTAGTGAATGAAACGGCTCAGGCAAAGGCGTTTTTTCGGGAAGCGTTCTTTGTAGATGCCCAAAAGATTGACATTACTCGGCTCGAATCGGAACTTATACAGAGGCTGGTTCGGGCGGTGTACGACCGAGGGTACCGGGACGAGGAGCTGCGGGAGTGGATTCCCGTCTTTGGGGTGCTATACGACGTGCTTAACGTGAAGCGCGAGTTGCGGTCGATTGAGTTCGGACGACTCAAACAGTCGATCTATGAGTTGGAACGGGAACTGCGCGAGGGAACAGGGGCGCCTGAGTTGATTAGGCCGCGACTGATCAACCATTATTTCTGGCTTATTGACCACTATAAAGCCGTGAAAGAAGCGCAGGGGAAAATCGACGAAGTCTTAGTGAAAATACGGAGTGTGGATGCCAATGTCTACCACCACTACAACGCCTGATTTGATTCAGCATGTGAACGAGCTCCTCAACGAGGAGAAATGGACCCGGGCGGCAATCAACAACTATACGGTGGCCAACTTCAAGGAGTTGGATGAGATCGTTGATCGGGTTACTACGGAAGAGCTGGAGGATGAGGTTCGCGATCTGTGCGAAGAACACCTGCAGCACACAAAAAATAGCATCATTGCGCTCTATATCTCCGGTCTGCTCGATCTTGCGCGGCAGTCCATGGACGACGCGAATCTGACGCT